>JAJDEE010000267.1 GCA_029259975.1 Planctomycetota bacterium | reverse complement strand
CCGTGCCGCCGTCGGGCACGCTTACGGTCGTGGCTACCGAAATGACCTGGAAGGTTGGGAGCTGTACCGTCGTGCCGGTACGCACCACGTTGTTGGAGTTATCGTCGGATTCGTTGTTGCCGTCTCCGTCTTGATCGGTCGTATTGCTCGTGGACGTGGTTGTTTCCGATCCGTCAAAGGTAAAGGTCTGCACCTCGCCAATCTGGCTAAAGAATGGCACGAGCGTCAATCGCACATAACGGCGATCGTCCGAGACGACTGCCTGAACAGTCATCATTGTGCCTTCGGAAAGCACCACAATCACCGGTTGCTGAGCCGCCGCGAATTCCCCCACAACGGGAATCACACTAATGACAAACGGCATGAACGCTGTATCCACCACGATCGCTTGCTGACCGTTGAACAGCGTCACTTTTGGCGCTTGTAAAATATTTGCACGCGTATCACCTTGCGATGCATTGATCAAGAAAAACGCTTCGATATCGCTCAGAATAGCAAAGCCAAACTCTCCGACCGGGGTCTGACCACCACCACCAAACTGAGGGACGGTCATGCCAAAACTGTTATTTCGGAAGGGAATATCAAGATCAACCGTAAAGTCGGGCAGCGGATCAGCAATTCCTGTCGATCCGGCGGTGATACCAACAGTCGAACCCCTGCGTGGAGGCTCGAAAGTTGCGCCAACAGCGTTCAAACCACCACCTGCTTGCCCGACTCCATCTTCAATATTAAAATCAAAGTCGATGCCAATACGTTCAAAGAAATTGTCAGTCAGATCAATGAATCGTACTTCGATCGTTACCTGCAAATCTTGCAAGCTTCGTAGTTGCTCAAGCAAATCTGCAATCTGTTCGTGGACTCGCTGCGTCTGACTAATCACTAAGCTGAGATTGGTCGGGAAAGATTGGATTTCGCCTTCGCCTGTACCATTTTCCATCCAGCTATCATGCTCAACGGTCGACACGATCAAGTCAATTAGCGAATCGAAGTCTGCTGCAGCAGCGCCGCCGAGACCACCAGGGCCTCCACTCAGAGCACCACCACCACCACTCGAACCGAGCGAACCGCCTCCAAACTGCTGTTGCTGTTGCAACACGTTAGGATTACCCGGCACGCCACCGTCCAGTCCTCCCTGAGCCGGCACATACGTAACAGGCCCACTTCCGCCTGTGCGGCGGACGTTTGGCAGGGCAGCGTAGGCGTCGTTAATGAGCCCTTGCAAACCCATGTTGGAACTAGGCACGAAGTTCGGAATCGGAATTACAAGGTCAGCAACGTTGTAGACTCGTGGTTCGATTTCGCCATCGCGAATTTGCTCGCTGGTCACGATGAGCACTTCGTCTTTGATCATGGAGGTTAGATGGAGCGGTGTCAAAATTAAGCTCAACGCACTCTCCAGCGAAATCTCTTGTCCCAAATTGAGGCTCACAGGAGTATCGGTAAGGACACCTTCTTGCCCCAAACCGCGCGGATCGAGAAAGATATTCACGCCGGCCAATTCAGACAAGCTTTTCGTCACTTCGGCCAGCGCCATGTTGTCGTACCGAGGCAAGACTAACGTACGTAAGCTCTTCTTGATTTTCAGTTCTTGCGCTGATGTTCGAGAGCCACGATCACCCGCGCTCTTACGGCCTTTGACTAAATCGAGCCACTCATCTGCGTCACCGTGGCTGTAAGGGGTATTGATGCCTTTATAGCCATCGAGTGCGGATTCACGAATGCCATGCAGTGTAGCGTATACATTTTCTTCAAGAGAATCATCAAGATCGCGATTCAACATCGAACGTCGTATAAATTTGGCATTCGCCCAAATCAGCTTAGCGACAGATTCCTCAGGAGCCATCTCGTAGGCTCGTTTCGCCACGACTTCCATCTCGGCATACCGCTGCTCGTCACGGAGCGTATTGTACTGGTCTACGAGTTCGGCGAGACGCTCGCGAACTTCCTGCTTGACAGCCCGTTCGCGCTCGATGCCTTCGAGCACAGCTTGGTTGGCTTGGTCAAGTTCTATGTCAGCACCGTTATCGCGCATGAAACGCTCGGTATCATCAATACTCAAGTCGACGCGACGGTTGAGCTGCGTTTTCATGCTTTCGTCAAGGTCCGACTTGGCCACCAACTGGCCTGCCTCCCGAAGCATGTTCAGCGCGCCCTGCGGATCGGTAGTACGCAGACGGGCCGCCTCAGACTGACGTTTGCCGATTTCGGTCGATAGTTGACGAGCCAATACCGTTTGGCTCGAAGAAGCTGACTGCAATAGCGATCCGCGCCCAGCGCGCCGAGTGGCGGCAGTCGACCCGGCTGACAACATTTGCAAGTGATCTTGCAATTGCTGCTGGCTAAGCACATCGAGTTCATTACGACGCTCGTGAGCCGCTCGAAACATTTGGAGCGCCACATTTCGATCGCCTTGGCGAAGAGCGTTCTCTCCACCCCGAAGCAACTGAAAAGCATCTTCTGCCTGAGGTAGTAGCTCTTCTGCTGTAGGCAGCGGCGTGAGCCGACCAGTCGGTGCTTGGGCTAGCCTTAGTTCCGTGTTACCGGCAGAATTCGCATTAGGATTAGGCATGGTCAAATCGACCGGAACCGCTTCCGAAGCAGAGGCCAACTTCACTGCCTGGCTCTCGGGAAGAAGGGTTTGCATTTGACCAACGACAGCTTGCTTGACAGCCATCGGTTGGCGATAAGGGGAAATGCCAGCAGAAGGACCGGCCAAAGAATTTTCCTCTGTTTTTGGGTCGTTGATTTGTTGAGGAGCAGTCTTCGAGACTGATTGTCCGAGTGCTGCGAGTGCTGGCAATCGCAGCGGACTAGCCGTAGGCCCTGCTCCACCGCCTGTCGTAGAAGCACTCGACCTAAAAGGATCTTTCGAGGTGGCTGCCGCGTTAGTGGCCGCGTAGCGTGAGCCAGCTGGCGAATTTTTCTTTGCCTCAGCACCCTGCTTTGCCAGCAGCTTTCGCAGGTCACGTCGCGTCTTAGCGGGCGTGTCTCCAAAATTGAGCACCGGGTATTTTATCCTGGCACTCTCTGCTTGACGCACTAGAGTTTCAGCCTCTGTCATTTTGCCCGCAGCCATCGCTTGCCGAGCTTTCAACAGCAGTTTGTCGACATCAGCTCTATTCAGAGCAATCCTAGCAGTCGGTTGCGCTACAGCCTGAGCCTCGGCCGCCTGGGCAGGCAGCGTGATGAATGAGGATACCAATATCAAGGCTGACATTAGCAAAACAGTACGACCAATTCGTATCGTAGACCAGCTCAACGCAACTCTCCTTTCGAAACCAACACCAATCCTTTGGTGCGGCCTCGCGACGTTAAAACAGTAGATGGGTTCATCGACTGATACGCTACACGACAAGTTCAGCAGGCTAAAGACCTGTCACAAGTATCCATTTTCCCTGCGGTTGAACCGTAGTTTTCCCCGCACCTTCTCTGCCACTCGGGCAACGAGAGGGGGTTAAATACTTGTCACGAGAAATCGCGTCAAGACCAGTGCGAGAAATCACGTGAAAAACACCGAACGAGAATGCGTCCCAACGAATGAGAGAAACAACAGTGCTAGCTTAGTAGAATTCGCCGCTAGCCCGGTAAGAACCCAACAGCCAGCCGCAGGGGGAGCGTTAGGCGAGCGGCAGATAGGTATTTACCTGCCCCAACCGACATCCATCTTTGTCACAAACCAAGTGAACCACAACGACACAACGGACACAACGTAAAATCTACGTTGTGCCCGTCGTGTCGTCGTGGTTAATTTTCAAGCAATTCTTTCGCCAACAGGTAAATTCGCAACTGCCGCTCGCCTTAACGCACATTGTGCAGACGAAGCTCCGTCCGAGACCTCAAAATTGCTAAATGACTCAAACTGAAAACAGATAAAGAGTTTCACCGCGGAACCAAGGCGAATCGAGGAGGCAAAAACTTAGAGTCCTCCTCCGCGACCCCCATACCCACCCTCGCCGCCGTACCCGCCCTCGCCGCCGTACCCACCTTCGGCACCACCGAAGCCACCACGACCTCCACGGCTACGAGTATCTTTGCCGGCCTCGACGATCGATTGGTATTCGGCCACCGTCTCAATATCTACCATTTCGTCTTGCACGAACAAGTGCCCCGCAGCATCCATCAAAAGCGCTCGCGAGGGCGCAAGCAAGTCTTTGCTTTTGCCTAATTTACTTCCACCGGTAAAGTCGAGAACTGTGATGCCCGTCAAAAAATCGAATTCGGGAGATTTGGTGTCATCGAACCGATTGGCCCAAATAACACTTGCCTTGTCGGTGACATTCACGACACTACCGCGTTTGAACGTTTCCAGGCGAGCGACCTCGGCGGCATGTTCGCTATTGAGTGCCTTGATTAGAAACTCTGCCTCGGGTTCCGTCGTGAAACTCGATTCACGAATTGGCTTGGCACTGGCAAGATAAATTCGAGCCGTCAACGGCACGCTAGCCACAGGACTCGGTTTACTCCATTCGGTTAGGCGGAAGAAACTCTTGTCGGGTTTCAGACTCTTCCGGCGCAGGGAGACTACTTCATCGAGATAGTGCTCTTCCACCCCATGATTCACGTCGCTTAAAACAAGGCGAACTCGGTAACGGTAACTGTGCCCGCCTTCGACAGTATTATCAAAGTAACGAAACAGAATGTAAGGTGTTTCGTGATCCCAAATAAACTCTTCTAAAACGGCATCACTACCTTGGCCCAAACTTCCTCCGTAACCTCCACCTCTGCCACCGTAGCCACCCTCGCCATACCCCCCCCCTCCGCCAAAGCCCCCTCCGCCAAAGCCACCCTCGCCATAACCACCACCACCACCATAGCCACCCTCGCCGCCATAACCACCACCTC
>JAJDEE010000266.1 GCA_029259975.1 Planctomycetota bacterium | reverse complement strand
TAGCTCGCTGGCTATTCTCTGACCTCTGGCCTCCAACATCTTTCCTCACAATGCTTGCAGCAACCAGACACCTCTACTAAAATCAACTTATGAGTTCTGCTCCCAACCCATTTCTTGAATCGGCTCTTGCTTTGCCGCAGTCGCAACGAGCAGACCTTGCGTTTCAGTTGTTGCAAAGCCTTGACCCTCCGGGGGAGGAAATCTATGCGGAGCAGTTTGGCGCCAGCTTACACGAGCGAGTAGAATCGTCTCGCTCGGGCAACCTCAAGAGCCATAGCCTTGATGAGGTTCGTGCGATCGTTGAGAAGCGGCTCTCTGAGGGACAACCTCAGTGAGAGTTCGCGTTCTCTCGCCCGCCGTAGACGAGATCGCCGAAGCGGCACTTGTCACGGCATCGGCTCGATCCAAATCATAAACCCCGCAGCGGGATCTTCGATCTGGGACGAGTCTTTCGCATCTTTCGAGACACGAAGGCGAATGAGTTCGACAATTTTGTCCTTGTCGAAAACTTGTGTCGTATGGCCAACGCCGCCTCCTACCCATTTGTGGCTGGGCCAATCAACCCACGGTTGCTCATCTTTTCCAACTGACATTCCAGCGAAGTGCAAAGAGCCATGCCATTTCTCATCGCGAGGATCGCGGCGAATTAGATAACGTACGACATGTTCCCCCGACTCGTCCGTCTGGATCGTTGATGAGCCAGGACTAGTGAGACCCTGAGCCGGGACACTTCTACCACCAATGCCAATGCGATAACTGCCACTCTCGGGAATCCAAATTCGCCACTTCCATTCCAATTCGTTGTCTGTCTCGACGCGGATGGCGTGCAATTTCGTTGAATCTTCAACGTGAAGCTCGCCAACTTCGTTACGAAGTCGGCGAACTTCCTGCCGGAGAGGCCCGACATCTCGCCATAAGATCCCAACGGTTAGCGCGAGAGCGGCAATAGTTGTTAGCAAGATCAGCGTCAACAAAGAGAATCGCGGGCGGGGCAGCGGCATGGGGAGATTCTCTGTGGCTCTCGGTTAGTTGCCTGTCACAGGAGCATGCGGTACAACCGAGGTGATGTTCATCAAGGAAAGAACAGCATGGCGTTTGATGCCCTCGTCATCGACTAAAACAGACGTCGTGTAGTCGCCTACTGTAATGAACTCCGAATTTTCAATGAAGAACTCTCGTCCATCGTTCATGCGTATCAAGAGCGGGCAATCTTGAAGCATTTTTTGTAGGTCATTGGGTTCCATAGAAATCTCCGAACGGACTTTGATTACACTGCTCCAATTATACCACAAACCATCGGCGAGACGTAGCTCGCCGGCTATTTCTCGCTCCTCACCTCTAATCTCTCAAACAATGCATATTCGCCATACCGATGCCGCTGACGATGCTGCCGATGATGCCGACAAAACCTTGGTCGGTGCCGCAAATAAAAAGATTGTCGAGGTGCGTGCGGCCGTCAAATTGTTTGTCGGGTGTGCCGTAGATCGCGCCGCCATCGTGCCCGGTAAAGCGAACGACCGTCGTCGGTGTGAACATATCGGTATCAAGCACACGGTGTCGATAGTCGGGCACAAAACGGACCGCCGAGGCGGTGATGTGGTCGTACCAGCGGAGCTTTTCGAGCGCATACTTGCGCTCGTCGAGGCCGTTCCAGAAATCAAAATTTGCGAGCGCCGTGATGCGCATCGTTCCTTCGTCGAGTAGCTCGTCGCCATAATCAAAGTTATTGGGGCTGCAAATCACACCGCTGCGGATGTCGCACGGTTTGTCGGGCTTCGTCCAATGAAATTGCTCAGAGTCATTATAAAAAGTGATGGTGCTGCGATGACCGAGTGCTTGCGGCTGGACATCGAGCGCGGCAATCGTTTCGCAAAAGCTCAGTCGGCCCGTTGCGCGGCTGACAACTAGCTGACTATCGTCGCACATCCGCATCGTCTCGGGCCAACCGGCGGAGGAAAGCACGCGGCGGGCTTGCAGCTCTTCGCCATTTTCCAGCAAGACACCCGTGACGTGACCGTTGTCGACCTTGATCCGATCGACGCCGGTACGCAACTTGAGTTCGCCGCCCAAACCTCTGAACTTGCGGACCAAATGCTTCAGTATCAGCCGCACGCCTGCATAGGGGCGGCCTAGGCCCTCCATAAAAATGCTGCGGAACATGATCGAAAACTGGCCCCAGTCCATGTCGTGTTCGCGTGCCGAGCCGTAAAACATGAGCGGACAGAAAAACATTTCAACAAGCAGCGGGTCGCTGATCAGCTCACCCAACCGCTCACGGGCGGAGACTGCCTGGTGCGTTTCGTCGAGATCGTCGTACTCGACGATTTGAGTGACGAGGCGGTCAAAATTGTCGATCTGCTTGGGGAACTCCCGAGCAATCTCTGAGCGGAACCGCTCGAAGTCGTTGTTGAAATGCAGTCGCACACCAGGAAAAACAATATCGGACCCTAGCTGCGGCGAGATCTGCAAGTCTTCACGCGACAGGCGAAGCTGCTTCAACAGCCGCGCCAATGGTCCCCGCTTCGTTCCTTTCGGTGTGATATTCGTCAGCGCATGTAGCCCAACATCGTAGTCGCGTCCACGCATGCGGTAAAAAGAATTCAGCCCACCGATCGTGATGTGCTTTTCTAGAATGCAAACACGTTGGTCGAAATAAGCGAGGCGGATACCAGCCGCCAAGCCCGACATGCCTGCGCCGATGATGATAGTGTCGTACATGAGAGGAGTGAGGAGTTAGGATCGAGGAGCTAGTGAGAAACGAATGGACTCGCTCCTCGCACCTCATGCCTCACACCTTCTGTATGTCTTTCATCAACGGTTCCAAAAATGCGACGGTGCTGTTCATGCTGGCGAGCTGGATGTAGTCATCTTCGGGGATTTGGATGCGGTGACGTTTGCGCAGCTCCATGACAATGTCGAGGAAATCCATGCTGTCGAGTTCGAGCTGATCGCGAAAGTTGACCGCATCGTCAAGATTGGTGAGATCTTCGTCAGGGGCAATCACTTCGAGGATATCGAGGATTTCTGCTTTAATGTCAGCTGTGGTCATGCGGTTGTTGCTCCTGATTCTGATAAATACCACGGAAACACAGAGGACACAGAGAAAAGTAGGGTGGTGTGCTTGCACCCACCTTTGCCGGCATGTGCGGAGAACGCTGTCAACAAAGATGGTTGCAAGCACCCCATCCTACTATCTCTTCGGGTTCTCTGTGCCTCCGTGGAGTAATTGTGGTTATGCTTTTTTGATGATGACTGCCGAGTTGATTCCCAGCATACCGAACGAATTGTTAAGGATATAGTCGACCGACTTTTTTTCTTGCGGCTCGTTGAGGACAAGGCCGTTAAGCTCGCAATCTGGGTCGAGGTTGTCAACATTGATGGTAGGGTGGCAAACGCCATCGTCGAACGAGGGCAAGTTGCCGGCCAATTCTAGCGAACCGGCGGCGCCCATCGCGTGGCCGATGTAGCTTTTGGTGTTATTGATCAGCGTGTTCTCCGATTTGCCGAATACGCGCCGCAGGGCATCGCACTCTTGGATATCGCCGCTAGGGGTGGCGGTGGCGTGCGTGCTGACGATGTCGATCTGCTCGGCGTCGAGGCCAGCACGGTCGAGTGCCATCGTCATGCAGCGAGCTTGTTGTTTGGGGTTCGGCAAAACGAAATCACTGGCGTCGCTGTTCATGGCGTAGCCGGCCAACTCGCCGTAGATTTTTGCGCCTCGCTTGGCGGCGTCGGCGTAGCGCTCGAGAATGTAGAGACAACCGCCCTCGGAGACGACGATTCCGTTGCGATCGCGATCGAAGGGTCGGCTCGCTTTGGCAGGATCGTCGTTCTCTGCTAGCGCGCCTTGGCTAGCAAAGCCGGCGAAGATGCCAAAGGTGCGAATGCTTTCCGAAACGCCGCCAGC
>JAJDEE010000265.1 GCA_029259975.1 Planctomycetota bacterium | reverse complement strand
CAGGCGGTGCTAGCGCAGCAGATCGGGGGTGCGTCGGATCCACGTGCCACGCCGATTCGTGGTGATGGTCGTGGTGGCGATTTGCGAGACCGACTAGCCCTAGCAAGACAAGGCGGCGCGGTCGGCTTTCAGCCAGTTATTATTACCTTGCCCGAGGGTACGCAGATGCTAGCTACAGCCGTGGTGTCGGCAGATCGTCGTTATGTACGAATCTCGCCCTCCCCTTCCTTCACTGGCATTGGAACCGTGCAAACCTTTTCGTTTGCTAGCGATATTAGCGGCAATGGTGGCGGTGGTGGCGGTGGTTTGGGCGGTGGCGGTGGTGGCGGCGGTGGTATCTGAGCGATAGTAGGTATCGCGAGTTCAGAACTGACAGGTAGAAGCCTATCCTACCTTGGGCATCGGCCAGTCGTTGCCCAAAGTTTGCCGCTGTAGTTGGCTTAGTTCGCCGATGCCTTGCTGTGCAACCTCGACCAGTGCGAGCAGTTGTGCGTGGCTAAAGGTCGCCTCTTCGCCTGACCCTTGGACCTCGACAAACTGTCCGCTGCCCGTCATCACGACATTCATATCAACGTCGGCCCTCACATCCTCGCTGTAGTCAAGATCGAGCAGCACCGCATCGTCCACGACGCCCACGCTGACTGCGGCGATCGTGTCAACGAGCGGAGCAGTCCCCGCACGGTCCAGTTCATCAATCGATCGAATTGCCTCGACGAGCGCTATGAAGCCGCCGGTGATGCTTGCCGTGCGTGTGCCGCCATCGGCCTCGAGCACATCACAATCGACCGTGATCATCCGCTCGCCCAAGGCCTTCAGGTCGACCACTGCCCGCAGACTGCGACCAATCAGTCGCTGAATTTCTGAAGTTCGACCATCGACTTTGCCGCTTCGATCGCGACGTTTTCGGGGAGAGGTACTCCCGGGCAGCATGTTGTACTCCGCCGTGACCCAGCCTTTTTCTTTGCCGACGAGCCAAGGGGGCACGCTCGCTTCGACACTTGCAGTACACAGCACAGTGGTTCTGCCCGCCTTGACCAACACACGACCAGGAGCCGCGCCGGGTACGTCGCGTTCAATGACAAAGGGTCGCAAAGTAGTCGAGTTTTCTCGCCCGTCGGCTCGTGTGGTCATATTCTTTGTTCATTCCTTAGTTGTAAAGTTGCCCACGCCCAACCGCCGCAAAGGCATTCAGCAGGTGTTGAATCGAGGGCCGTTTTTGTCCATTTGGCCAAATCACTTCCACCACATCGAACCGGCTAGCGTAGTCTAACAGACCGTGCGATTTGAGAAAGGCGAGCGCCGCACGCGTCAGACGTCCTTGCCGATGTAGATCGACCGCCTCGGCAGGACGCCCCTGGGTTGCGTCACGGCGTGTTTTCACTTCGACAAAGACAACCGTCTGGCCATCGACGGCAATGATGTCGACTTCGCCGTATCTTTGTCGATGACGCAAAAAGAGAATGCGGTAGCCCAGCCGTTTCAGATAGCGAGCGGCGGCACGTTCTCCGCGCTCACCCAGCGAAAGCGGGCGGAACCATTTCGAGAGCCAAGCGACCAAAGGATGTGAGATAGGTGATGTAAGATTGATGATGTGAAATCCCTGGAGAAAAAATCCCTCGATAGGGGAGACTGCCCCGCAACACCACATCTTCAATCACACATCACCTATCTCACGTCCCATTACGCTTTCGACTTGCTTCGCTCGACGCGGCGTTCTTTGAGCCGAACAGCCTTGCCAGTTCTCTCGCGGAGATAGAAGAGCTTGGCACGACGAACTACACCACTGCGTTTGACCTCGACCTTGGCGATCCGCGGCGAGTGCAGCGGGAACTTGCGCTCGACCCCCTCGCCAGCAACAATCCGCCGGACGGTGAACATTTCACGCGTACCCGAGCCATTGCGAGCAATCACGACGCCCGAAAAAACCTGGACGCGTTCTTTCTCGCCTTCCAAAATCTTGGTATGCACGTCGACCGTATCACCGACGTCGAACTTGGGTGGGTTTTCTTGTAGGCTCGCGGCTTCGACGCTATTGAGGATTTCTTGACTCATGACTATTTCCTGGGCTTATGTTTCGTTACGGCTGTTGGCCGTTTTTGTGGTGTTATTCGTTTTCGTTAAACAAGTCAGGACGACGCTGTCGTGTCCGTTCTTGGCTGTTTTCTTCTCGCCATTTGGCGATTGCTGTATGGTCTCCGCTCAGCAGCACTTCGGGCACTTCTAGCCCGCGATACTCACGCGGTCGGGTGTATTGGGCATGTTCGAGTAGCCGTCCGACACTCGAAAAAGAATCGTAGCGACTACTATCTTCGTCTCCCAAAACCCCCGGCACAAGCCGAATCACCGCGTCGATCAGTGTCATGGCAGCGACTTCGCCACCGTTGAGCACAAAATCGCCAATCGATATTTCGTCTGGTTCGAGCAGGTCGCTCACCCGTTGGTCAAAACCCTCGTAACGGCCACAGAGCAACAAGAGTCGGCTGTGCGTAGCGAGTTCTTCAACCAGCGGTTGATTTAACGGTCTTCCCTGGGGTGTGAGCAGGACAAGGTGCCCCGGCTCGCTATCTTCTTCGTTTTCAAGGGCCTCGTTTTTTTTAAGGGCCTCGTTGTTCTCAAGGGCTTGCTTTTGTACGGCTTCGACAGCTTCCACCACCGGCTCTGGCTTAAAAACCATCCCCGGCCCGCCGCCAAACGGGCGGTCGTCGACGCACTTGTGCTTGTCTCGGCTCCAGTCGCGAATGTTATGCAACTCGATCGAAACAAGCGATCGTTCAATGGCCAGCTTCAACAAACTCTGCGTCATGTAACCAGAAAAAATTTCTGGGAACAGCGTCAGCACATCGAATCGCATCAGTCCTCGATCGTGTTTCTTTTCTACTCTTTAGCCTTTTCTTCGGCTTTCGGAGCTTCCTCTGCCGCTTTTTCTTCGGCTACTGGCTCTTCAGTCTTCGCCTCAGTAGTCTCAGGGGCCGGGGTCTCAGCAGATTCTGGAGCTGGAGCTTCGGCAGCCGGCGCTTTGGCCGTCTCGGCCGGGGCTGCTTCTGCCTCTGCTGGCTTGGCTTCTTCTGGTTTCTTTGGCAGCGAAGCCGGGGCACCCGGATCGGGAATCGACTTCGGTGTGGCCAGCTCTTCGAGCGCGACCTTCTGTTGATCGAGGTGTGTGCCGCCGGTGCCGTACTTTTTGATCAGCACCGCGACTTTTTCGGTCGGCTGGGCACCCACGCTCAGCCAGTAGTCAATGCGCTCGGCATTGAGGACGGTCCGGGCGTCGGTGTTATGGATGCTGGTGTCGTACGTGCCCAATTCCTCAAGAGCACGGCCATCGCGTGGCGTGTGGTGGTCAAACGCACAAACGCGGTAAAACGGGCGATGGGCGCGGCCCATCTTCTTCAAACGGATTCTTACTGCCACGAAGTACTCCTCAGTCTTCTTTTAATTTGGCTTCTCTCTAGTTTGGCTTCTCTCTAGTTTGGCTTCTTTATGCTGTGCCAGCCCACTTTAGCTGCAAACGGGACGGCAAGCGAATCGACTATTATGGCCGGATATGGGGGGAAATGGCAATAGGCTAATTTCGCTGAAATTTCGCCGCAAGCAACAGCGCTTCGCCAGATTTTTCCGCCTTCACCCTTCGGCCTCCACCCCTTATTTCCCCCGCTTTTCCCGCTTTCGCCGCCGCAGCTCCTTATCACGCTCTTTTTTGAGCTTGGCACGCTCTTTGGGGCTGAGCCGCTTGCCGGTGCCCTGCTTTTTCCGGCCTATCTGACCGTTGGGGTCGCTCATGCCGGCCTGCATCTCTTTGACCATTTTCATCCGCTCGCGCATGCCTTTGCCGGCCATTTGGGTCATCATCGTCGCCATCGCGTCGAATTGCTTGACCAGGTCGTTCACCTCGTGCGGCTCGACTCCCGAGCCAGCAGCGATCCTCCGACGGCGGCTCTGATCGATCACTTTGGTCGGGTTGCGTCGTTCCTCGGCGGTCATCGAGTCGATAATGCCGAACAACTGCTTCATGTCCTGCTCGGGGTCCATGTCACCCATCGCGTCGGTCAGGCCGCCCATGCCGGGGATCATGCCCATCACTTTTTGCAGCGGACCTAGCTTTTTGATCTGCAGCAGCTGCTTTTTGAAGTCTTCAAGCGTAAATTCGCCCTTCTTCATCCGCTCTTCTTGAGCGAGCATCTCGTCTTCGTCGAACTCGCGCTGCGCTTTTTCGACCAGCGACATTATATCGCCCTGACCCAAAATCCGCCCTGCCATGCGGTCGGGATGAAACTCTTCGAGTGCGTCCAGATGCTCGCCAGTACCGATGAACTTGACGGGCACACCTGTGACCTGCTTCACAGAGATCACCGCACCGCCGCGGGCGTCGCCGTCGAGCTTGGTCATAATTACGCCGTCCAGCTCGAGCGCCTCGTTAAACGCTTTGGCGCTGTTCACCGCGTCTTGGCCCGTCATACCGTCGACGACCAGATAAACCTGCTGCGGATGGCACTGCTTGTCGATCCGTTCGAGCTGGCCCATCAGCTCTTCGTCGACATGCAACCGGCCCGCCGTGTCGAGAATGACCGTGTCGGCCCCCAACTTTTTCGCCTGTTGCACCGCCGCCTTGCAGACCTTAACCGGGTCTTTTTCTTGCCGATCGGAGTAGACCGCCACGTCTAGCTGCTCGCCCAGCACATGCAATTGGTCGATTGCCGCCGGGCGCTGCAAGTCGGCCGCCACCATCAGCGGCACCCGCCCCGCCTGCTTAAGCATTCGCGACAGCTTGCCGCAGCTGGTCGTCTTACCCGAACCTTGCAGACCGCACATCATCAACACGGTCACGCTATCTTTGCCCTGCAAATGCAGCGAATGGTCGACCGGCCCCATCAGGTTGATGAGTTCCTGATGCACAATGCCGACAATCTGCTCGCTCGGATTGAGCGCCTTGAGCACCTTTTCGCCAAGCGCATACTCGGTCACGCGGCTCATAAACCCACGCACCACATCAAAGCTAACATCAGCCTCAAGCAGCGACTTTTCGACCAATTTCAGGCCATCGCGCATATTCGACTCGGACAGTTTCCCCTGCCCACGCAGCGTCTTAAACGCGCCAGAAAGTCCGTCTTGGAGGGCCTCAAACATGGCTTAGCGATTCCTGTCCCGTGGGAAAAATAGGTGCGAAAGCCGCGATTCTACCGCACCAAGCCCACCCACGGCAATGCTGCGAAATCCAACCTGAGGCAACAGAAACCCCACCAAAACACTAGCCCGCCGCGAAAGCGAGCGCGAGTGCGTGCCGCAACCTATTTGCCCGCGCTGCGTGAGAGCAAGCTCTCCTCCGCCGCGCGCCAACCAACGAAAAATCGTCTCGGAAAGAAAGAGGGAGTGATTTCAGAACAACTCCCGTACGCGCGCCTGACGGAGATGGCCATATAAGTGCTATGCTCCCGGTTCGATGGAGATGATCAGTTGCTCAGATACTTGCAGCTTGGCTGGCGACTCCCCGTCGAACGACAACTCCTCAGTGTTTGGCTCCGATAAACGATTTGGCTCAAGGAATTTGCATTCGATGCCGTACACATCTGCATCGTCTTCTCTTCGCAGGAAAGACCACTTGATATCCGCTGTCCAGTCAGCTTTGGATTCGTCTGTGTAGTCGAAGCCGGTCCGCATCTGTCCCGCGTCTGAAAGCTGGCTGCTTGTCCCGGTTCCGGATCCATAGGAGTCCACGTGGGAGACGATCGTACCCGCAAATTTTGGAACGGTTGTGTCGTTTGCGCAACCCACGAAGCACAACGACAGGAACAACGAGAGTCTTGCAAGTTGTCTTCTCACTGCGCACCTCAAAGCATAACAAGGTATGGGTGGGGTTTACCTTCGTATAACACAACACTCTAGGCAAGGTATCTAAGTAAGCATGCGCACACGCTTCGCGTCATCTTACCTGAGGGGGTAAATAAATATGTTCGCAGTGTATCGTAATCTGGGCGTCGGGGCAAATTCTGCTCAGCCGCCGCGCGATAGTTGGATCGAATGCGGCATTTCCTGCGGACAAAACACTACGCTTACAGTACCGAGCAAGCCTAGCAATGTCTCAAGAATAACTTTGGCATTCTAACGAGAGCAACTCCGACCGTTGAAAGCGGTACGGCGCGAGCCATCCGGTTAAGTCCTACACGCGGGTACTGAATCGGAAAGCTAAACCGGAGGGCTTGCGCCCTTCCGCTACAAAATATCGGCCTTTCCTCGATGGCCAAAAATCGTTGCTGCAATTGGCCGCGTCGATCGGTAAAATGCTGGAGAGGGGACGGGTCATTTCGTGCCGAAAGAATAGAACGCTGAGGGACGCGGATTCAACGGATTTGCGCTGAGGGTTGTCACTCCATCGGAAATCTATTCGTGGTTCCATCCCTTGACGAGTGGTGAATGAAAATTGCTAAAAAACAAACCACAACGACACGACGGACACAACGTGGATTTTACGTCGTGTCGTCGTGTCGTCGTGGTTCACTTCTTGGGCACCTGAACTTGCCTCGCTTTGTTAATCCGCGTCGATCCGTCGAATCTGCGTTCCTCCGCGTCCTATTCGTAAACATCCGCCCACGACTTTTGCGACCCCCATCTCAAAACCCACAGGAGGATTTGACGCTTGTTTTTAGTGCTTTCCGTCAACTGCCCGTTGGAGTTTTGACACACTTTGCTGGCCCAATTTCGCAAAACTAACGCCATTTCGTGCAGCACGTTTTTGGCAAACCCCTGCGATTGCAGAACGAAACGAAATGATGTGGCGAAAATCGCTCGGACTTTTGCGACTAAAAACGCGTTTTGCGCGCCAGTCGCAAAAGTCGTATATTGTAACCCACCGGCTTTCCATAAGGCCTTCGCAGGGCCTTGGAACTGGCCAAGAATCGGCGATTGCTCGAACCTCGTCGAGCAGCTATGCTGGGGACTTGTTCGGGGCGTGGCGCAGCCTGGCTAGCGCACCTGGTTTGGGACCAGGGGGTCGGAGGTTCGAATCCTCTCGCCCCGACTTGTGGCTTCGATTTGGAAGCTGCGCGACAGGACGATTTGCAGGCTTGCTATTGCCCGGGTCGAGAGCGTACTACGCGCCTCAAACTGCGAGCTTAACGACCAGGGCTGCGAGCGATTTGCCCAAGCCTTCGATTCGCGAGTGTTGCTTTTCGTCGACGAGCTGGCCTTGTTCGTTAAAAGCCTCGAAAGCGTTGGGGATTGCGATCTGATCGGGCAGAACGATCACGCCAATGCTACTCAAAATGGCGCGTAGATGAACTAAGCCGCGCAGGCCGCCGAGTCCGCCAGGCGAAGCAGCCATTAGTACCGCGGCTTTGCCCTGGTAAGCAGCTAAGCGTGGTTCGCCATCGACAGGACGCGAAACCCAGGCGATCGTGTTTTTTAGTGGTGGCG
>JAJDEE010000264.1 GCA_029259975.1 Planctomycetota bacterium | reverse complement strand
CTCGCCCAAGCTCTGCTTACCGGCGTGAAGGTTGCTTTCGAGCATCAGCCCGACGATCGTCTCGTTGCCTGCGGCCCGTTGGCGAATGACATCGTTCCAGGCAATCGACTGCTTACTGTAATCTTTGTTCGAGTTCGCATGGCTGCAGTCGACGACAAATCGAGAGGGCAAGTTGGCGTCGGCAAGCATCTCGCTCGCTTTCGTAAGGCTCTCGGCATCGTAGTTCGGTCCGGTACGGCCACCTCGCAAAATGAGATGTCCCATGTCGTTGCCACGGGTGTTGACCATGCAGGTTTTGCCGTCGTGGTCGATTCCCAAAAACGTATGCTGTGCGCGGGCAGCTTCCATCGCGTTGATCGCGACTTCGAGGCTTCCTTCGGTGCTATTCTTAAACCCGACCGGCATCGAGAGTCCGCTGGCCATTTGGCGATGCGTCGGTGACTCGGTCGTGCGGGCGCCAATCGACGCCAGCGTCACTAGGTCGGCGATGTACTGCGGCGTAATCGGCTCGAGCATCTCGGTCGCAGCAGGCAAGCCCGCTTTGGTAATGTCGAGCAAAATCTCACGAGCCATGCGCAACCCGCCCGACATATCAAAGGTGCCGTCGAGATGCGGATCGTTGATGAGTCCCTTCCAGCCAACCGTCGTACGCGGTTTCTCGAAATAAACTCGCATCACCACCACGATCCGATCATTCACCTGCTCCGCCAAGGGGCTGAGCTTTTCGGCATATTCGATGGCAGCGTCGCGATTGTGAATCGAGCACGGTCCGACGATCGCAATCACCCGCCGATCTTCGCCGCGCAAGATCGCCTTGGCCGCCTCACGCGCTTGATAAACCGACTCGGCACCTTCGTTGCTAAGGGCGACCTCCTGCTTCAACTCGGCCGGAGAGGTCAAAGAGGTCGTGCCCCGGATGTTGAGATCCTGGAGAAGATGTTGTTGCTCGGTCATGAGATTTTCGGGCCACCCATCCAAAAAATGGATTTATAGGGCCTTAGTTGGGCTAAATGGCTGTCGGGTAAATCTCCAGTTTATCTCGAAATTGATCATTTGTCGAACCAGTATTATTTGAGCTGCCGGGTCGACAGCCAATGAGAACCTGCCTATGCTAGCCTCGTCGCGGTAAGAAACGCCGCGAATCTTCTTGAACTTCCGATGCCTCTCGCCGGTCAAATGGGCTTACGGCGTTTCTTGATGCCAAACTCGAAACTGCGACGTCAAATCGCTTGGAAAGCTGCTCGACTGATGGTCGAGCGGCAAGAATCGGAATACTTTCGGGCCAAAATCCAGGCGGTCGAATCGCTTGGTCTGGGCGAAGTCTCCTCAGCCCACCTACCCACAAACGGCGAAATCCGCCAACGAATCCGGCAGCTTGCCCAGTTCGAATCGGCCGAGCCGCGCACAGGCAACTTGCATAAAATGCAAGCCGCCGTGGCACAAGACGAACCTCTCGATCGTTTTCAGATCTACGAAGCCTTGCTCTTGCCGTTAGAAAATGTTCGACAGCACCTTAAATATCATCCCGAAGGCGATGCCTTGTATCACAGCCTGCAAGTCTTCGACCACGCCCGCGACGAACTGCCCTACGACGAAGAATTTCTGACTGCCGCCTTGCTGCACGACGTCGGCAAAGCAATCGACCCGGCCGACCACGTCGCCGCCGGTCTCGAAGCCTTAGCAGACATCGTCACCGAGCGTACCGCCTGGCTAATCGAGCACCACATGCTCACCCACGCAATCGCCGACCAAACAATCGGCAGCCGAGCCCACCGCCGCTTGCGTGAGTCAGAAAACTACGATGATCTGGTTTTGCTAGGCGAATGCGACCGCGCGGGCCGACAGCCGGGCGTCGAAGCGCCGGAGCTGGACGAGGCGATGGAATACCTAGGCGGGCTGGGCGGGATGATTGAGTGAGGGTTGTGTCTGACTAGCCGATGTTTTCTATTAGCCACAGATGAACACCGATAAACACAGATGGGGTGCGTAGTAATAAATCTGTGTTTATCGGTGTTCATCTGTGGCTATTTTTACCCCAACACTGGACACGTATCAAACCACTCACGCCCTTGCTCTAGCATCCACTCGCGGCATTCATCAGGCCCCCAGAAACCGGGGTCGTACATGAACAGTGTCGGACGGTCGGACGATTGCCAGGCGTCGAGAATCGGGTCGCAGATTTGCCAGGCGGCTTCGACTTCGTCGGCGCGGGCGAACAGGCTGGCGTCGCCTTCAAGGGCGTCGAGCAGCAGACGTTCGTATGCTTCGGGCATCGAGCCGCGAAATTCTTTTTGGTAGTTAAACCCCAAGTCGGTCTGACGCATCTTCATCCCGGCGTCTGGCACCTTGGTTTGGAAGTGTATCTGGATGCCTTCGGCAGGTTGTACTTGAATGACTAGTCGATTCGACTCGCCCAAGTCGCTAGGGCTGTCCTCGAAAAGCTTGTGTGGGGGGGCGTGAAACTGTATCACAATCTGCGTCGTCCGGCACGACATTCCTTTGCCGCTGCGCAGATAAAACGGCACGCCCTGCCACCGCCAGTTGTCGATCGAAAGTTTAACGCCGGCGAATGTCGCGGTCCGGCTGGTTGGCTCGACTCCTTCGGAAGCCGTGTAACCGCGATATTGGCCTCGAAAAGTGTCTGCCTGCACTTGTTTGGCATCGAGCGGCTCGATCGCTTGTAGCACTTTGACTTTTTCATTGCGTATCGAATCAGCTTCGTAGCGGACGGGGGCTTCCATCGCGGTGACCATCAGCAGCTGCAACAGATGGTTTTGAATCATGTCGCGAATGACGCCCGCCGAATCGTAGTAGCCCGCCCGGCTACCGACTTCGACTTCCTCGGCCACAGTGATTTGCACATGATCGATGTAGTTGCGATTCCAAATCGGCTCAAAAATCGTGTTAGCAAACCGCAAAACCATCAAGTTCTGCACCGTCTCTTTGCCGAGGTAGTGGTCGATTCGATAGACTTGGTGCTCATTGAAAACTTTGTGAATCTGGCGGTTGAGTTCTCGCGAACTGGCCAAGTCGGTGCCAAACGGTTTTTCTATAATGATTCGACGGCAACAGTGGCCCTCTTCGGCCAAGCCCGACTGGCCGAGATGCTCGATCGCCGATTTGTAAAATCGGGGCGCCATCGAGAGATAGTACAGCCGCCCGTCGTTGTTATCATCGTCGCTGCTGTCGTTGCCTTCGATTCCGTCGAGAAATTGGCTCAACGACTGAAAATCGTCCCGCTTGCCAACGTCGCCGGCGTGGTAGTAGATGTGCTTGGCAAACTCATCCCAAGTCGCCGCGTCAAATTTTTCGCCAGCAAACTGCGCTGTCGTAGCGGCCAACTTGTCGCGCCACTCGTCATGCGAAAACGGACTCCGCGAGAATCCAACAATCCGAGGCGGCGCGTCAAAGCGTCCCTTGCGAAACAACTGATACAGCGCCGGAATCAGTTTGCGGCTAGTAAGATCGCCTGAGGCGCCGAAAATTACGATGGTTTGGGACATAGGAGTCGCGAGTTGTTAGGCGCGAGGCGCGAGTTAAAAGGAAACATAGCAGTGCGGCACTCGCAGAGTG
>JAJDEE010000263.1 GCA_029259975.1 Planctomycetota bacterium | reverse complement strand
ACTCCTCGATGAAAAATACTCCGTGTTCTCCGTGGCTCCGTGGTGAAATTCTTTGTCTGTTTTCAGTTTGAGTTATTTACAGTCTTAGAACATCATTCATGTTGTACAGTCCAGGCGGCTTGCCGTTTAGCCATTCGGCCGCGAGCAAAGCACCTTGGGCATAGCAATCGCGGTTGCTGGCCGCGACGCGTAGCTCAATCGTCTCGCCCAACATGCCAAAGACGACCGTATGTTCGCCCGGGTTGTCGCCAGTTCGTAGGGCATGATAACCAATTTCGCCGCGCGGCCGCTGGCCGGGGCGGCCTGAACGACCGTGCGTATGCGAGTCGAGTCCCATCGCGTTGGCAGCAATCTGGCCAAAGCGCAGGGCTGTCCCGCTTGGTGCGTCCTCTTTGAATCTGTGATGTCGTTCAACGATTTCGACGTCGACACCTGCGGGCAGATCTTTGAGCGCCTGACCGGCAATTTCGGTCAGCTTCATGACCAGATTAACTGCCGGGCTCATACTTGGTGCCCAAACGATCGGGATCTGCTCTGCTGCTTTACGAACGAAAGCTTCTTGTTTTTCGTCAAATCCAGTGGTGGCAATCACCAGTGGCTTCTTGAATTCTAAACAGTGGGCCACAGCTGCTACCGCAGCATCGGGCACAGAAAAATCAATCACCACATCAGCAGCCGACTCGCCAACGACCGCTAGCGGTACGCCGATATCGCCGATCCCGGCTAACAAGCCTGCGTCTTGGCCCAAGGCGGGGTGAGTGGCCGATTCTAAGGCAGCTACGACTTCGACGCCCGACTGTTCTGAAGCCAACGCTGTGACACGCTGGCCCATTCGACCAGCAGCGCCGTGAATTGCGATTTTTAGGGGCATGGGTATCCTTACGTGCCGTTGCTGCTTGCTTGAATTGGCTCAACAGCAGTAATGTGTAGCATTGAACATCTTTGAAACTCTGCAGGAACCCCATCGTCTTCGCTGTCGATACCCACGAGAATGTCTGTTTTCAATACCCACGCCATCTCAGGGTGACGCACCTCATATGTCTGGCCACTGGACATTACCAAACGAAATGGTTTGAAAGGTTGTTCTTTAAGCAAGTCTCTAAATGTCTGGACTGTCATGGTACGTTCCTCTCTGCTAGCTATTCAACTGTATCGCCCGAATGATCTCGTCCAGCTCGTTCGGCACGGCGACCGCCCGATTGGCGAACTCGGCTCGCTGCACACCGCGACTGCCCAAAACGCGGTTGAACTCTTCTTGGTCGGTAGTGTGATAGGCGACCGTGGCAGTTGGGTCTTTGAGTTGGTGGCCGGTTAGAATGCAGACCACGCGGTCGGAGGGGGCGATGATGCCCTCGGCGCGCAACATTTTTGCCCCGGCAACACTCGCGGCGCTCGCAGGCTCGCAACCAAGGCCACTGGCTCCGACTTGCGATTTGGCGTCGAGAATTTGTTGGTCAGTGACTTCGCGGACCACACCATCGCAGATATCTAAGGCACGCAGGCACTTTTCGTAGTTGACGGGTCGGTTGATTTCGATGGCACTGGCAATCGTTGAGGCACGACGATTCTGTTCGTTCATTTCGTCGTAAAATTTCGCAGTCGTTTGATGGTCGATCTGGCCACCGTTCCAACGCTGACCACGAACCTCAAACAGTTCGTGCAACGTGTTCGCGCCCACAGCGTTGATGACCGCCAAGCGAGGAATGCGGTCGATCAGCCCCAGCTCATGTAGCTCCATAAATGCTTTGCCGAACGCGCTGCTGTTGCCCAGATTGCCACCGGGAACAACGATCCAATCGGGAACTTCCCAATCGAGGCTCTCCAGCACGCGATACATAATCGTCTTCTGGCCTTCCAGACGAAACGGGTTGACGCTGTTCACGAGGTAAATACCGAGTTGCTCAGTCACTTCTCGCACACGCTGCATCGCGTCGTCGAAGTCGCCGGCTATTTGAATCGTCAGCGCCCCGTAATCGAGTGCCTGCGAGAGCTTGCCATAAGAAATTTTTCCCGAGCCGATGAAGATCACCGCCTGCATGAGTTTGCTAACGCCGCAATAGAGCGCCAGCGAAGCGCTCGTATTACCAGTCGAAGCACACGCCGCCCGTTTGGCACCGATGGTATGTGCGTGAGTGAAAGCGGCGGTCATGCCGTTGTCTTTGAAGCTGCCCGAGGGGTTGAGTCCTTCGTACTCCAAAAAAAGTCCGCCGGTATTCATGCCGACGCTTGTGTTCAAGCCAACGTAGCGGGCAACGCCATCGCATCGGCTGAGCATTGTTTGCCCTTCGCCAATGGTGACCACCTTTTCTGGAGGCGCGAACGGTAGCAGCTCGTGAAACCGCCACACGCCACTTCGACAGAGTGGCTCATTGCGGCGGGCCCATTTTTTCTCGAACCAGCGGAGCGAATCGGGAACATCGAGGCGGTCCCATTCGTAGGAAACATCGAGTAAACCGCCACAAGTGCCGCACGATGTGCGTACCTCGCCAACGTCGTAGGTTGCACCGCAATCAGGTGCCACGCAACGCTGGAACACCTGATCGGTGTTTGTTTGCACCGAAGTAGCCACCGTAAACCTCAACGAAAAAAGAGTGAAAAAGAATGTAAATGCAATCGAGAAAACGACTTGTAGCTAGTCTACTTTGCCCCGTCGAGAGCTGCAACTGAGCGAAATGAGGACCGCAGCGAATACTACTTCGCAACCAATCTCCGCCAGGTGTGCTGGAACTAAGCGTTCTCAATAAATCTTAAATTCCCCCGCGATGCCAGACACCAATCATTCTACCCTTCCATGTTAGACCGGAATTCAACCTCGTGACGACTGCGGGTTATTTTTCTCCGCAAGCCGTTTGCTGCAAACGACTTACAGACGGCACGTTCTACTGTCTATCATTTGACGTCCAGTGTTGATCCTAATATAATGGCGGGTCTGGCCTTTATCCGGCGGAGTCAGCTAGGTGAGGCCCATTTTTGAGTTCGTATTAAAGAAGGATGCTATGAAAAAAGCTGATATGAAAGTTTACAGGCAACGGCTGCTTGATTTACGCGCCCGGCTCAGGGGGGATGTTTCTTCTCTGGCAGAGGCGGCGTTGGGAGAGGGATCCGAGAGTACAACCATGCCAATTCACATGGCGGAACTGGGAAGTGAAAACTTCGACCAAGAATTCACACTGAGTCTCATGGCCTCGGAAGAAGATACTTTAGAGATGATCGAATTGGCACTGCAACGAATCGAATCAGGCATTTTCGGATGCTGTTTAGGCTGCGAGGGAGTCATCCCAAAAACCCGTCTCAATGCGCTGCCTTATACCCCTATGTGCGTGAAATGCGCTTCGTCGCGTGATCAGAATAGGGCGGGTTAGACAGCTCTTTTGTTGAGCGGCGTTGGCTTATCTATCCGAAATTAGCATAGTGGTCGCTGACGCATTTTGCTAGGAATGCGGCATGCTTGACAATCAGCCTTTGCCGCAACGACCTTTGCCGCAACGACCTCTGCCAATGGGTCGCGTCTGGTGGTATTGCAGCTTGGCAATACTTGGCTGCGCGACGGATCTGCTTTCCAAGTATCTGGTTTTTAGCCATCCAGAACTCTACCGAGGTAGTGAATGGTGGCTGTGGCAAGAACATGTCGGCATCCAGAAGAGTCTGAACGAAGGAGCACTGTTCGGCATGGGCCAGGGCAATGTCGGGTTATTTGCCGTTTTCTCGATTGCCGCTGTCGCGGCGATTCCGACCTGGCTCTTTTGGTTTCGTGCAGCCCACGATCGTTGGCTCACCGTGGCGCTTGGCTGCGTTACGGGTGGCATACTGGGCAATCTTTACGACCGTGTTGGGCTATCTGGATTGGAGTGGGGACAGTTCTTCCCCTCTCGCAGTGGTGAACGAGTGTATGCCGTGCGTGATTGGATCCTCTTTCAGTGGAACGATCGCTGGGTCTGGCCAAACTTTAACATCGCCGACATGCTGCTGGTAGGCGGTGCGGGTTTGTTGATGTTTCAAGCGTTTTTTCTAGCTTCTAGGGCAGGACAAGGTGCGGATAAAGAGGTCGAGAAATAGGACAGCCAGGTCTGAAAAGTTCCTTTTCGCAGCTTGCTAGGCTAAGCGGTTAGGATTTTTGCACAATACTCATGTTTCTACCTCGTGCTCCTACTCAAAGCAGATTACCTAGACAAAAATCCGTTAGGGGGTTTCCACTTGTGGTCCTCGTTCCGATATCTAGTTTGCGTCTAACTGTACTCAGAGTCATCCTAAATTCACTTGACATAATGGAGCCACCGCGCCCAGACTAACGCTACTTCTTTGCTGTGGCACCACGAGGAGAAATGCTGGCTTTTTAACGGTTAGAATTCAGTAAGCCCCTACTGAGGATTTTTCGCCGTCGAGGACAGCTTTGACTTTTCGCTTTTCACTTTTCACTTGATAGGGGAAGAAGCTTTGTGAATGCCTGGGAGAACAGCATTTGGTTTAGCGATCCAATAATGCTGCTTTTGCGTTGACAAGGCAAAGTGAGTACGCAATGCGCATGTCGCGATCCACAGCGTATGCAGTTAGTGCCGTTTTGCAATTGGCAAACGCACCACCTGGTATGCCGGTTCCATGTAGCCGTCTGGCTAAAACGGGCGAAATGCCGGAGCGGTTCTTGTTGCAGATCCTACGTACCTTAGTTAACCACGGCCTGCTCAAATCGACACGTGGTGTCGATGGTGGCTATTCACTCCTCCGGCCAGTATCAGAAATTACATTGCTACAGATCTTTGAAGCGACTGAAGGTCCGCTGACCCCCGCGCTGCCGCCGCTAGATATTTTGCCTGATACATCCCAAGCAAGGCTACTCAGCGTATTAGAAGATATTTCGGCAGCCACTTGCCAGCGTTTGGCTGAAGTAAAGCTGTCGGACCTGACGGTAGCGAAAGCTAACGAAGTTTCCGCTGACTTGCTGAACGTCGAGACTCCCAAGTCGCCACCTGTTGAGTAACAACTTGGCTACTGCGCTGCCGCTCGCGTGCCTTTGGGCGATGCCTTGATGTTTGTGCCTGGCCTCATCGGTCGTGTGGCCATCGAGAATCCCATTTCCCAGAGAGTCCGCTTGAGTGGTCTAAATTCATCAAAGCTATCAGTGTAGAGCCAAACCACGACGTCTGGTCGCTGCCGCTTGTGAGCTAATAGATGCTTGTGTAGAACTCCTCCTGGTAATAACGATTGCTCAACGTTCTGGCCAATTTCTGTAGATACGGGAATGATCTCTGCTTCCCATCCGATCTTGACACGCTGTATTTGCCCCGCCAACGGGCCGCCTATCGCCCCCGCTGGCCGTTGTTGTGCCATTGTCAGCTTGAGTCGATATCCATCCAGCGGACCGTAGGTTTCTACTGTTCGGCCACGTTCGTTGACTCGGCGTAAGATTCTTTCAAGGTTGTATTCCACCTCTTCCATTAACTCTTCAAATGGGACTACCGACACCAAACCGTTTTTAAGTCGTAGGTGTATTGCCTTGCCTTCGACGATACGGGCCAGTGGCGTCGGTACACACTCGATTTCTTCGACGGTTTCTGGGGCTGAGGCCAAGCTGAGCTGTTCTTGCGTTAGCTTTTCGAGATCGAGTTTCGATTCCAAGAGATGACGCTGGACTTCGTATTCGCGTTGGTGTTGCTCGTCGAGTTGTTCTTTGCGTCGCTGTAGGTCCTCTTCTATCACCGAGCGGTGCATCGCCAGCTTGACGCGCTGCTGGTCGAAGACTTGGGCTTCGTGGCTGATCAACGCAACTTTCGTGGTCAACTCTCGGACTTCGCGTTCGGAGCGCATCGCCGAGCTTGTCGCCTGTTCCAACTCGGCTTGTAGCTTTTCGACTTCGTGGCTTGCTGTTTCCGAAGCCTGTGTTTGCTTGGCGTCTTTGGAATTGGCAGCCGACTGTGCCACCAATACGCTACGCGATGCTTGGGCACCGACGAGCATGATCAAAATGATTAGCACCCCGACGACGTTGGCCACCACGTCGAGGAACGAATCTTCGTTGCTGTCTTCTTCGTGAATGTATTTAACGCGGGACATTGGTGCTCCTTCCGTTGGTGGCTCTTGCCGTTTCAGGAGGACTCACCTCGACGCCACTGTTTTTGAGTAGTCGTAGGACTTGCTCGGCGGTTTGCTCGCCACCGGAGCCGACGTTTAGCTTGAGCATCGGTCGCCAGTACAAGCCGTTGCCGGCTAGGCCCCACTCCGCAATACGGGTTCGTAGGGCGGCTACAAATTCGCGGGAAATTTGGTTCGTGGGTTGATCCAGCGAGATCACCTGTCCGGTCGATGTCTCACTGCCGAGGGTGTGGCGGCTTTGCAGCAATGCGATTTGGTTTTCTCGTACGACGACTTGAATCGTTCGGCGAATGGGCACAGCACCTCGACCCCCCCGCTGAACGGCCCAGTTGCGTCCCTGCGAATCAGCAATGCTCGACGGTTGGCCGCTGGCACTGATGCTGCTGCCACCGGTTGCCGAGCCGCTGGCTGCCGAGCCACCAGTACTCGCAGCTTGCCCGCTGTCGGCGCCGCCAGAGCTGTCCGTCGAGGCTTCGCCCGAGCCGCCTGAGGTTGTGGTTTGGCTGTAGCGGTCGCCTAGCCCGCCGTTGCCTTCGCTGCCGTTGGATCCTTCGCTTGCCTCCTGTGTACCCTCAGCAAGATCGCTGGTGCCATGGGCGGCTCCCGCCTCTCCTCCGCTGCCACCCATCGCACCAAATTGCAATTCGTTGCCCTCGGCTGCTTGCTGGTATCCAGCTGCCGAGTCTGTTGATGATTGGCCGGCCGCGTAGCCGTTGCCCTGGCCTGTGCCACCACTTTGCGATTGGCCGAGCGGCTCTCTTGTTGCAAAATCGCCTTCGCCTGTCTCGCCGGCAGAGTGACCTTTTCCGTAGCCGTCGGTGCCCGAGCGGCCGCCGCGTGCCCCCGACGCGGTACCTGCCAAGCCTACGCCTACATATTTGCGCGGTGCCGAACGGATGCGTCTGGCTAGTTGTTCGCGGGCGAGCATGATGGCGTGCTGCTGTTTGCGTGCCAGCAATGGATCGGCTGCCTCGGGGAAGCTCAATTTCCAATCGCTGTCAATAAATTCGTAGCCATAACTGGTGTCCCACGAAGTGATCGCAGCACGCACCCTCAGGTAATGCGCAATCGCGTCGGGGCGAACCAATATCATTGGGTATGGGTCGGGCGGCTCGGCAGCTCCTGCCTGGGCCGCTTGGGCGTTGACGTGCGTGCGTGTTGCTCGGAGTGCGGCTGCCAGCGGGTTGCCCGGCCACGACGTCGCGGCAAAATCGCTGGGCTGTAAGCGTACGCCTTCGGGGTGAAGAATGACGACGTCTTTGCGACACTCGATGTAGATCGGCTTGCGGTAGGTGCCATTTGGGCCTCGGTAGGGCACGATCGCGTACGAGCGTTGGCCTTGGCTGTTTTCTTCGCGAAGTTCTTCGAGCTGAGCTTCGGTGTCGGCGATCAGTTGTTGCAATCGCTTGAGTTCGCGTTCGGCTTGCTGCTGGTCGACGCTCTGGTTTTGCTCGGTCGCCTTGAGTTGCTCGGCGGCTAGCGTCAGGCGCGCAAGTTCGTGCTCTAGGCGGCGTGCGTGGTCTTCGAGGTGAGCAAGCCGCTGCTTTTCTTTTTCGAGCCGCTGATCGGCTTGTTGGCGAAGCTCAGCGAGCTGCTGCTGGTAGGCGTGGACTTCTTCGAGCTGACGCTCAAGCTCGGCGGCTGCTCGGCTATCGTCGCTAAGCTTTTGCTGATAGTCGGCTGGGGCTACCGAAGGCTGTAACGACTCCGAAGACTGCAATGCCTCTGCCACCGCACGTTTCCCTGCACGATCGGCTAGCACAACGAGCAGCACCAACAGGGCACCCATCGTGCAAAGTAAGACAGCAAGAAAAGGAAACAAACTGACCGATTTTCCGCTGTCGCTGGTCAAGCGATTGTTCATGCGGCTTTACTTGGTTGGGTGGTCGACTGCTGCTTGTAGGCCAATTCGATTTCGTGGGCCGTTTCGAGCGGCTTGCCGACGAGATGGATGCTCATCAACTGCAGCGCTGCCGACAGCCCGGCTGCCGTTTGCTGGAAGTCGTGCGAGCCGGCCAGTGCTTTCAGGTTGCTGTTGAGAGCGTCTTCGAGCTGCTTAACCTGCCCGGTCGCTTCGACGACTTGGAGCATGATGTCGCCCTGCTTGATGAGCTGCTCTTGCTGAGCGACCGTCGAGCCGGCTGCTTCGACCAGCGCTGTCTGCATCTCTTTGAGCAAAGTCTCGCTCTGGTGAATCAGCTTTTCTTGCCGGTTGGTCGCGACGAGCATCGCTTCGCCGACGGCGGCCTCGACTTCGGCCAAGTGTTCGCGGTTTTCTTTGGCTAGCTGTCGCTCGGCCTCGGTCAGCGTGAGGCGATGTTCTTCGAGGCCTGACGACAAGGTTTTGGTGTGTTGCTGTAGACCGCGATTCACGACCGTCGAATGTTCGATCAGGCCTTCGTTGAGCAGCTCGGCGTGGCGAAGCAACGTCACTTCGAGGTCTGCTGCCTGCTGTTTGACGCCTGCGTTGAGGGCTTCGGCATGTCGCGACATGCCTTCGACGACGGCGCCCGAGAGGGCTTCGTCGAGCGTGGTGGCCGTGTCGGTGAGAATGTTGTTCCATTGCTTGCTAGATCGGTCGAACGACTTTTTCAGCAGGCTGGCTTGCTCGACCATGCCCGTCTGCACCGTCGAGAGCAGCGCCTCAGACATCTGACGTACCGAGGCGAGGTGCGGATCAGTTTCGGTGCCGTACTGCCGGAAACGGCCAATCAGCTGACGCGAAGCACCTGCGTCGACCGCAGATAGCAGCCGTAGTTCAACGCGTTCGACGCAAAACTTTGCAAACAGCAAAATCGTCGACAGCGTCAACGCCAACGCCGTCGTGTCGAACGCCACGCTCAGCCCGCCCACAACTGCCGGCACCGATTCGTCCATCGCCTCGCCCGACAAATGAAGCTTGGCGATTGCCAGCGTAATGCCGATCACCGTGCCCAAGAATCCCAAGATTGGGATCGTTGACAAAATGATTCGCGTCATCGCATAGCTGTGGTGCATCCGTGCGAAGTCGGTCTCTTCCAAATGACGTAGATGTGTCTCAATCGCATCGGCAGACCCTTTTTGTTGGACATATTGCAACGCGTCACGCAGCCGGCGCACAAAGTAGCTATTGTGCATCGAGGCCGAAGCGTCGTCGAGCCAAGCCAACAGGGCAGGGGCCTCGTCGACCTGTTGCCCGTCTACGTCGGCCTCTGGCAGACGAACATTTTCGACGGTCGCAAACTGTAGGGCCAGCCCCAGCAATTTGATGATCAGTCCCGCGGAGCCGACAAAAAACAAAGCGGTCGTACAGTACGCGACCGTATGCCCAGCAAAGTAACGATCCATAAACGAACCGTCGGCTGCATTGCGCACTACCAAAGCATAAAAAGCCAGACAAGCAAACCCGCCCCAGATAAAGGCTTGGCGTAATAACCACTCAGAAAACGAAGTGATGCGTGACACAGCGTGTCCCCTTTTGGGAATGACGAAACAAATGGCGAAGCGATATTTGGCTCCACGTCTCTCCTTACAATCGGCGCAATCGGTACAGTTTGTGAGCCGATCTGAGAAAAACACCTGCGTGCTAGCGTTTCCAGAAGCAAATGGGGACCTCGCCGCAAAGTCTCGCTAATTGGCAAACTTTACCGAAGCCGCAGCCTCGCCACGTCGATACTCTTTAGGCTCACCCGTGCGAAGACACCGGCAGCAACACCCAGCAAACCACTCAGCAAGGCTTTGCTGGCACAATATACCCAGGGGGGCTAGCAGCCCGGGCGACAGCGTTCGTCCGGGCTGCGTTTTTTTGAGGCGCTAATTGCGAGGCGCTAGAAACATATAGGCGAACCGCGAGCGTAAGCGACCGGAG
>JAJDEE010000262.1 GCA_029259975.1 Planctomycetota bacterium | reverse complement strand
CCGGCATCTGCGGCGCTGGCCTGCCAAACGCGGGATCACATGCTATCGGCTTTACGAACGCGATATCCCAGAGATTCCGCTGGTCGTCGACCGGTACGAAGATGCGCTGCATATTGCCGAGTTTGAACGACCGCACGATCGCACGGCGGCTGAGCATGCTGACTGGCTCGATTTCATGGTAAAAACAGCGGCGGAGACGCTCGACGTCCCGCGCAAGTTGGTATTCGTCAAACATCGGACACGCCAACGTGGTGCGAAGCAATACGAACGCGTTGATCAGCGTGAGGCTTTGCGCGTTGTGAGCGAAGGCGGCCTGAAATTTCAGGTCAACCTGTCCGACTACCTCGATACGGGGCTATTTCTCGATCACCGGCAGACGCGCGCAATGGTCCGCGACTTGGCCGAAGGCAAGAATTTCCTGAACTTGTTTGCCTATACCGGCGCATTCACCGTTTATGCGGCTGCGGGCGGAGCGGCAAAAACAACCTCAGTCGATCTTTCGGCGACCTACCAAGATTGGACAGCTGAGAACCTCAAAATAAATGGACTCAACGGTCCGCAGCATCGTTTTGTTCGTCGCGATGCCGGTGCGTTCTTGGCTTCGCTGGCCGAGGGCGTGCAATTCGATCTGGCGGTCGTCGATCCGCCGACGTTCTCGAATAGCAAAAGTTTGGAAGACGATTGGGACATCCAACGCGACCACGCCGCGCTGCTCCAGCAGGTAATTGCCCACTTGTCGTCTACCGGCACAATTTTCTTTTCCACGAATTCACGCAGATTCAAGCTCGACGAAGCTGCGCTCGCAGGCGTGACGATTCGCGAGATTAGCAAGCAGACAGTGCCCGAAGACTTTCGGAACAAACGCATTCATCGTTGCTGGCGGTTGCAAAAATGATATTCGCGAGGCCTGCAGAAAAATTAGCCACCGATGAACACAGATAAACACCGATGAAAGAAGTTTGCTTTCTTTATCCGTGTTCATCGGTACTACTAACCTCAAACATCGTTAAAAACTTGACAAAGATTTTAGGGGGATCCAATAAAAAAACCTCACGCAAAGGCGCTAAGCCGCAAAGGTAGGGTCCCATCGCTATTCTTGGATAAATCGCGATCTCCGAGTCCAAATAGGGACTGGAGAAGAGGTTTTGGGTTTCTTTTTCTGTTTCTTTGCGCCTTCGCGCCTTTGCGTGAGATTTTTTGTTTTGGTTGCGGCTTCGCCACGCTGGGTTTATCGGTGGCTATTATTCCAGCATTTCACGTAGCTCAGCCAGCTCGCGCTCGAAGCCGCCCGAGAGAATCGGAAATCGGCACCAGGTTTTGGGATCGAGGTTTTCGTCGTCGAGGTGGAAAGAGGGGGCGTAGCGCTCGCGTTTCCATTGGTTGCGGCACCACAGCCTGAAGAACCGCTCGATCCATGCGCCTAGCTGCTTGGCGCCGTACTGAGGAAACTGCTCGTCGAGTGTCTGCCACACCTCGACCGGCATTTGCTTGTCGCGAATCGCGGCGCGTTCGATCGCGTCGAGCACTCGATACGGCATCAGGTCGCCCTCGTCGGTTTGATTCTCGGTCGGAGGACGAAGCTCGGCGGTCGGTTGTTGGGCGTTCACTGCGGCAAGCTCCCGAAGCGGTCCAACACCGATCGGCCCCGTCTGTTCCATCCACTCTAGCCAATCGAGCAGGTAAGCTTTGTCGATACCGGTGATCGGTGCTAGCCCACCGCACGTGTCGCCGTCCATGGTGGCGTAGCCGACGGCGGCTTCGCTACGGTTGCTCGTTGCGAGTAGCAGTGCACCACGCAAATTGGCAAGCAGCCAAGCGCCAGGCCCACGCACGCGGGCTTGGATGTTTTGCAGCGCCACGTCGTCGCAAGCCCAAGTCAGCTCGCGTCCCACGGCTTGCGATACCGTGTCGACATAACCGTCCACTAACGCATCAACATTCCACTCCAAAAACTCTGCCCCAGCTGCCGCAGCGACCCTGCTTGCTGCGCTGCGAGTCACCTCACCACTATTTCGCGTCGCCTGATAAACACACGTCAACAGCCGCCGCACAATGTCGGCATTTTCATTCGCGTCCAAGATTCCGGGGATGTGCGACAACTTCTGCAAAAACGCTGACCGCCCGACTTCGGCAACTCCAAGTTCTACCATCAGCCAAATCATCGTCACGACTGCCGACGAATCGGCTCCGCCGCTGAGCGAAACCACCAAGCCACCCGCACGGCTCTTGCGAAGATAGTCGTACAACGCCAGCGGCACCGCGCGGGCAAACTCTTCTGCTTTGGGCGGTGGCGAGGTGTCCCATTTTTGTGCTTTTGTGGAAGGGTGCGATGGTGTGATGCTTGGAAAAGCGAATTTGCTATCGACAGTTGCGCCGCCGAGCGTTGCGGGGTTGCGGCGAGGTTTGCTAGCGGTCTCGCGGTCGCGCCGCGTCGCTTCGGTATCGATGTCGGCGGTTGCTAGTGTCCAATCGGCAAAAGATAATCGTGGCCCGACGGCGATCATCTTTCCTTGGCTGGCGATCAGCGTGCCTCCATCGAAAATAGCACGTCCAGATTCGTTGCCGAGGAGGTTGGCATAGGCGTAGCTGACGTGGAAGTCGCGTGAGCCACGCAACACAAACTCGCGGCGAAGCTCTTGTTTAGCAAAAGCGAAGTGGCTGGCGCTGGGGTTGAGAATGATGTCGGCGCCACGCGCGGCCAGTCGCGCACCAGGTCGATCGGCAACCCAAGCGTCGCGGCAGATTTCCATGCCGATGTTCACTCCGCCACAGTCAAACAGCAGGTCACCGACTGGGTAAGGTTTGCCGCCGACCGCGACTTCGCGCACGTCGCCTGCTGGCCACGGCTGGAACCAACGGGGCTCGTAGTGGATGCCGTCACCGGCTAGGTGCTGTTTACCTACGAAGCCGAGCAGCTGGCCATCGCAGCAAAACGCGACCACGTTGTAGAGCGCGCCGTCCACCAACAACGGCAAGCCGAGCGTGGTGATCAGACCATGCGTCTCGGGGACAATTTCCGCCAGCATTTCCAGCGAGGTCTGTTGCACACCGGTGGCAAAAAAGGCGTCTTCGCAGCCGTAGCCGCTGATGGCGAGTTCAGGCAAACAAAGCACGCTGGCTTCGACATCGCGCGCGGCAGCCATCGCGTCGAGCAGGTTTTGGCGGTTGGTTTCCCAGTCGAGCGGTGTTTGGTTTACACCGGCGGCAGCGAGTCGTAGTTTGGTCATGCCTAACAATATAGCGTTAACTCAGCGTCAGCCGTAGAGCGTTGAGTGCCTGCTTCGCCGTGCGACTGCGGATAACCGAAGGATGAGCCGCACAAGAAAAACGTAGCTTGCGGATTTTGTCGGGTAACGCTAAAGCCGCGTTAACATGCGCGTCAGGTCCCTCGATCTGTGCCGGAAAGGCAGCAATGCCGATACCGATGTCGGCGGTCGTTTCCTCTTGAGCCATCTTGGCCATCGAGACGGCAGCGTCTATGCTGCGCGCTTCGGTTTCTGGAATAACATACTCTGGATGACCTGTAACGGGAGTCGTTGGCTCACTGCGAAAAACACACTCAAAATCGTTGTCCGCTTTGGTCAGCCACTTCGTGACGAGACCTTCTGTCGCCCATTCGTCGATCGCCAGTTGCAGGCCACGTTCTTTCAGTAGTCGCACGACAACATCTTCCAACTCGTCGTCTTCTTCACCGAAGACTAGGTCGCCGAGCGATTCATAAATCGTCGCGACGGTCGGCTCCATCGCTGCCAAACAGGCGGCTTCGTCGCGTGCTGTAGCGGTGATTCGCAATGTTATCGTTGCATCGCTGGCGGTGATGCCGACGCGCGGCTCGCGATCGCGGC
>JAJDEE010000261.1 GCA_029259975.1 Planctomycetota bacterium | reverse complement strand
TCGGCGTAGGCGAAATCGCTGATCACCATGAGGTTGTATTTCTTGGCGATTTTGACGACTTCGTCGTAAAAACTTTGCTCGACCACTTCGCTCGACGGATTGTGTGGATAGCAAAGGATCAGCAACTTGGGACGCGGATAGAGCGTTTCGCACGTGTAGGCAACGTCCAATAAAAATTTTTCGCTGTTGGTGACCGGCAACGAAATAACATTGCCCGACGCCAGCGCGACCGCGTAGACATGCACCGGAAAATACGGTGCCGGGACGATGGCCGTATCGCCGGGGCCCATCAGTGCCAAGCACATGTGACTGAAACCTTCTTTGGAACCGAGGCAGGTGATCACCTCGTCGTCGGGATCAACCCGTACGCCATATTTCTTAAAATACTTGGCGGCAACTTCGCGACGGAGATTGGCGATGCCGTTGGACTTGCTGTAGCGATGGTTTTTCGGATCGCGGGCGGCTTCGTTAAGCTTTTCGATCACTAAGTCTTGCGGCGGATCGCTCGGGTTGCCCATGCCCAGCTCGATCACGTCGTCGCCAGCGACCCGTTTGTCATAGATCATCTTATTGATCCGGCCAAACAGATAGGGAGGCAGACGCTTGACTCGCTGGGCGAATTCGACGTGAAAAGGCTCGTCGGCAGGGGACGGATCGAGTGGCATAGTCAAGGAAGCTCGGTAGATGTAAGACAGTCTGATTTTAACAGACTAATTGTACCCACTGTAGGTTCGCTGCCCAATGGGACCGAAGCGTGAACTGCCAGGACGATTGCAAAGTCGCAGAAAACCTCTCCATCAGGTGACCAGCAGCGAAGATTTTGCCGTAGGAGAGGCTTCTCGCCTGTCTCGGTGATGTGTATGACTGACAGGCTGGAAGCCTATCCTACGGGTAGAGCCTAAATCGTCAAGAATTTTGTGGTCTGCCTTGGAACTCTTGGCGGTTGAAAGGAAGCCTTATCGTTTGGCGCTTGTTTGGCGAACGGCCGAATCTTGCCGAACTTTGGCCTGGCCGGGCGGAGCGTGCGAAGTGCCGGCGAGGTAGTTATCGACTCGCGATTGCTCGCGGATCTCCTCGAATTTCTCGCTCATTGCCAAACGCATTTTCTTTTCAAAGATGTCTCGACGCAGGTCCTCTTTGACGACGTCGAGGGTGATATCCATCGGCTTCGTTCGCCCCTCGGCGCGGAGGATTATGAACTTGTCGCCTACCTGGACGATGCCCGAGAGCTGTTCAGGCTGTAATGCAAAAGCAGCATTTTCGAGCTGAGGTTGGCCGCCATACCGTTGCAGCGGCGGGACTTCGCCACGCAGCGACTTGCTCGTCGGTTCGACGGAGTATTCTGCCGCCAAGTCGCCAAAGTATTGAGCCGAAGGATTCCGGCGGGCCTTGTCCCAAACTTCTTGGGCTCGCCGCATTGAGGGCAGCACGATCGCGCGGCAGCGCACGCGTTCGCCAAAGTTGGCCTCAAAACTTTTTTGTAAGTCTTCTTCGCTAACTTCCACATCATTGGCGGTCAGCTTTTTGAGAGCTGCCGAAGGCCAAACCGAGTCGCGTAGGTATTGTTTCTGCTTGATGCCTTGCTCCTGAGTGACTGCGGCAAACCATTTTTCGAGGTCCGCATTGCCTTGTTCGTCGATAACCCCTGCCAAGACAGCAGCGTGGGCAACCTCGGCTTGTAGGTCAGCTTCGGCGACTTCAAGGTTCGCCTGCCGGAGTGTTTGTTCGAGCAGTATTTGGGAGATTTCGGTTTCTAGAACTTCTTCGCCGTGGCGAAGCAAGCATTCCTGGCCGAGCTGTTTCATGGTGATGCGGTCGCCATTAACCGTTGCCACGACGCCAGGCATGGTCTCTCGCAGTTGGGGATCGTTGTAGATATTGATTGTTGTGGCGGCACTTTGAAGCTGAGCGAAGAGACCGTTGGCGACGTCACGCAGCTTTTCGTCTTTGAGTTTTTCAACGATCTGCTGCTCGACTTCGGCTCGATTCACTCGTCGCGGATCAATACGACTCTCGCATTTGAGAATGACGTGCTGGCTAGCGACCGAGATAATCGGGGAAATTTGTCCTGGCTGCAGCTTGAACGCTTCACGCTCAATAGCAGGATCGCCAATGTGGTGACGGATCGGTTGGATCAGTCCGCCAACACTAGCGCTATTAACATCGATCGAGTGCTCGATGGCAACTCGGGCAAACGTCTCGGGATTTGCTGTAAGTTGAGCATGAAGCTTTCGCGCCAAGTCGCTATTATTCACAGCAATAAGCCTAGCCCCGACCATCTCGCCGAAATCGCGTATGTAGGCTTTGTCGATTTCCTCACGAGTCGGATTGACCCGATCAGCAGCCAGTTTACGCAAGGCGATCGTCGGCCAGACGATGTCGCGAGCGTACTCTTCGGGACTGATGCCGCGTTCTTTCTCAAGCATGTCGAACCATTGCTCGCGGCCAAGCTTAAATCGCTTGGCCATGCGGTCGATTTCCGCAGCGATCTCCTGCTGGGTGACCGTGATGTCGCGTGCCTCGCAATGCGACATGATGAGCCGCTTGTTGACGAGGCTTTCCAGCACGTCTTCGCCAAAGCGTCGAACGCAGGCGTCAATGAGATCTTTTCGGCTGATGTCCTGGCCGTTGACTAGCGCCATCACATCGTGTTGCGGATGTTCTTTGCGCGGGAGTTTTGTGGCTTCTCGAGTCTGCACCGATCGCTGGGTCTGGCGAGGCGACTTAGCGACGGCCGCTCGATAGCC
>JAJDEE010000027.1 GCA_029259975.1 Planctomycetota bacterium | reverse complement strand
ATTGGCTCTTGTTGCCGTGGATGGCTGCGGCGCGAATGTTTCCTTTTAGCAAAAACTTGACGATCTTGTCGGCGCCGTGCTTGGTGCGAGAAAATACCAGCGTGCGATCGCCGGCCGTTTTCTGCAAAAACTGTTCGAGTAGTCGCACCTTTTGGCGACGCTCGACATAATATACCGACTGATTCACCTTTTCCGCCGGCGCCGAGACACGCGCCGTTTGCACGTTGGCCGGTTTGTGCAGCCATTCGCTCGCCAGCTTACGAATCTCCGGTGGCATCGTCGCCGAAAACATCAGCGTCTGCCGGCGTTCGGGACAGAAGGCGACGATCTTACGCAGGTCGTGAATAAAACCCATGTCGAGCATCTGATCGGCTTCGTCGAAAATCAAAATTTCGACGTGGCTCAAATCGATGTGCTTTTGGTTGATCAAGTCGAGCAACCGCCCTGGCGTGGCGATCAACGTATCAATACCAGCACGCAGCTTGCGCACCTGCGGCACCTGCGACACGCCACCATAAACGACCGCATGACGCAATTTCGAAAAGCGGCTGTAGGCCGAAAAACTATCGCCGATCTGGGCGGTCAGTTCACGCGTCGGCGCGAGGACCAGCGCTCGAATCATTTTTCGTTTTTTGCCGCCTGGACGGTTTCGCATTCCTGCGGTCAACATTCGGTGCAAGGTCGGCAGCGCAAACGCTGCCGTCTTACCGGTACCCGTCTGGGCACAACCCACCAAGTCCGACCCTTTCATGATCGGCGGAATCGCGTCGGCTTGGATCGGTGTGGCCGTTTCGTAACCTTTTTCTTTTAAGGCACGCAGCAAACAGCCCGACAATTGTAAATCTTCAAACTTCGACAAACTAACTCTCATTTCTCTGCGCAAACGCAGGAGGTCCAGCAAGCGCAGTGATGTCGCTATGGCAAACATCGCGCTGCGGATAAAAAAATTGGTAAATTGGTACTGAGTCTTTCCAAACGGAACTCAATACTCGGCTTTCTCGCCAGAGGGGCAAGATAATCGTTCGCGGTCGTAAGCTAGAAACCGCAGCGAGCGTGAAAATCACACGTCGCACGGTGGCCGCTACCGTCACTGGGGTTCCCCGCGTTGTGATGCGCCAGGAGAGTGACAAACTTTGAATGACCCGGACCTGTGCCCTCGAACCTAAATTCTCAGAGCAACTTCGCGGCCGGTCTCGCACCTGCTAATTGGATCTAATCATAGCCTAACATCGCCGCAAGTCAATAGCTGTCAAGAATTAACGGTTTTGCCGACTTTTCGCCCTCTTTGAAATCTCGCAGGCGATCGAGCAAGTTTTTGGCTCTCGATTGTTGGACGCGTCCTCGTCTTTTTGTTTTCGCCTTTGTCGCCGGAGGAGGGATGTCTTGAGCCAAGCCTGTTTCGAGCAAGGCATCGCACCGAAGACGAATCGATACCAGTTACACACCGTGCTAGGCAGAGAGTGTCTGGCGGCAATCCAAAAGCAGTTGGAAGAGGACGATTTTTTAGCTTTGGCGCAAGAAATTGCCGTGTCGCATCACGAATGGTGGGATGGCACTGGCTACCCTAACGGCATTGAAGGCAAAAAAATTCCTCTGGCGGCTCGAATTGTAGCGCTCGCCGATGTCTACGATGCGTTGACCACCTCGCGTCCCTACAAAGGCCCCGTTTCGCATAGCGACACTCTCGAGTGGATCTCTAGCCGCTATGCCACTCACTTCGACCCCGCAGTTGTCGAAGCCTTCATCGCCCGCGAAGAAGACTTTTTACGCGTGAATCAAAACTACAACCCTCAGTCGGACGATCTCTGCGAAGCGGTGCAGGAGCTTGTTGAGGCGGAGCCTGATGCCAAGGGGCTACAAGACACCAAGACCATCGAGGCCATCCGCTAGGGGCAAGTCGTAGACGATCCGGCGAGCACTCATCGCCACTCGGGCTGCGATCTTTGGTCAGACGCAAGCATATGGTGTCGCACCGCGCAGTGGTCTATCCGCTAGACGGCAACCATTCGCACGCAAATGGGCCGTTTCATGACTTGGCGGAACCTGACAAATAGGGTTCCGATGAAACGAGTGCCGCCAAAGCTTGCGAATCAACAGGCAACCGCCGGTGAATGTGCATGTCAAATAGCCTAAACCCTAACTGGCAGCGGCAATCGCTAAGCGTCGGCCGATGAATTCAACGCGTCCTAGCGCCACCCATATCAGACCAAAGAGTTGTTGGACAGCCAATTGCCATTCGAACCGTCGATGATGCATTATAGATGCCACCAAGGTGACTTCCGGGAACGCAGAAGTGTTTGTGTAAGCCGGGAATTTTAACGCCACCCATAATCCAAATGCTTGACCAGAAGATACTACTCACGTGGTATCATAGAGGCAAAGCCATAACGAAAACTCAAAGTATGTGGATCGAACAAAGGTTTCCCAATGATAGACACTATCGTCGAGGCACCTAAGCCCAAGCATTTACCAGAGCAAAGAGTCAGATTGCTATGGCCCGCCTTGGCTACAGCCATCACATTTCCGGTGCTCATGGCCATCGCGTCTGTGTTCCTTCTGTGGTCGGTTCATGCTTGGAATACCCCGGCCTGGGTTTTACTACTCAGCGTCATCCTGCTAACCACCTTCGGGTTCTTCGCAACATGGCGTCTAATGCTAGACTGGGCCAAACGCAACTTTCAATTTAGCCTACGTGGGATGCTTATAGCCATGAGCGTTCTGGCCATCACTATCGGTGCCGTGAGCCGCCCACTTCACGAACGCATGCGTTTTAGCCAAGCCGTATCGAGTATTATAGTGAATGGCGGCTATCCAGAACGATGGACCTCTGGGGACGAGAATTGGCTTGAAGCAAACCTCGGCTACGATCCGTTTGGAGAGGTTTTATCTATCGAAGTGCGGACTGACCGGGCGGTCCCATCTCTGTTGCACAATTCTAATGCCTTCGCAGGGCTTGAGCACCTCTCTTTCTGGAGCGGGACAACCGATGCCTCTGTCAAATACGCCGCCGAGTTCGATAAGCTTGCGAAGCTAACGAAAGGATCGTTTTACGACACACAACTTACCGACAACGGGATGCAACATTTAGGCGATTGGGCACGAGTTCGACAACTTTTCTTCAATGGGGGTGCATTCACCGACAAGGGTCTTCTGCATCTGACAAACCTGCGAGAACTGGAGTCGCTTTTTATTCTTGGCGATGAAAAGGGCATCCTGCCCATTACTGACATGGGGCTTACGCATGTCGGAAAGATGGCCAATCTAAAAAAACTACGTCTCATTGGTATCCCGATCACAGACGCTGGACTGGCAAATCTGCAAGACCTTACTTATCTTGAAAGGCTTGTCATTCGTCGCACCAATGTTACCGAAAATGGCTTACGCAGCTTGTGCCAGGTACTGCCAAATTGCTTAGTTGTCAGCGACTTCGCTTCCTTTCCCTTCCCTGAACAGATCCGACAGATCTCTATTTGGAAAGACTACCCAGAAAAACAACAACTCTTGACGATTTCCGATCCTGCTCAGATAGGTGCGGTCATGATGTGCCTAGAAAGTTTTGTTAGCCAGTACAAAGGCGGCTGGAGACCTGAATGGGACGGTGACTCCCAAGGCAGCATCTCGCTTGAGATCGAAGGTGCCAACCGCCTCTTATGTCGCCCCAGTTTTGGAGACGGCTTCTTACAAAGTGCATGGGGTCTCTACTGCCCCCTATCTAGTTCAGACGCGAGTGAACTTCGCCAAATTCTCGATATTGATACAACGGACTAGAAACGCAGTGTACTCCCAGTGCGTCATCAAGTCTAAATCTTTGGGTGGAGGCGTGTGAGTTTCTGGGGGGCGTCGTCGATTTTGAACTGCCAATCGACACCTCGCTGTTTCGCCGTGGTTTTCTCGGAACACGCTGCGATTTCGGCCTTCAAAACCTTCGGTCCGCCGATACGCCGGCCTCGTAGGCACTGGCTTGTCATGCAACTGAGTTCGCACTCGGCGATGTTCAACCAGCTGCCATGCTTGGGTGTGAATCAGAAGGTAAATACGCTCTCGCTTTGCCAGGCTCAAAAGCTTCGTAGAACGCCCCCTGGGTGTGCGTGTTCAGGTTGTCCATCACCAACGTGACCTATTCGCATTCGGTGTATCGTGTGTCGAGCAAGCTGGCCACCTCCAACGCCCAATCAACTTTCGTTCGCTGAGGACGAGCTGTTGCTTGACGGAAGCCGGCAAGCGGTTCGGCAAACATAAATCGGAAGACGCTCGAATGTAACCCGGGAGCAACGAGTCTTCATCCCTATCTGTGATTGCACAAACACCAGGAGTTTGTCTTGGTGTGCTTGGCGGTTTTCTAATTCCACTGCGACTTTGCAATCGTACTGTGTGTTCAGCGTAAAGACTCTGGACAAAACCTCGTATTTGCGAGACAGTGGACAGTCGGCCACCAAGATGTCGCAATCTGCATCCCCTATTCCAAAATCCTCCCATGCCCAATCATCTCGTCAACGAAACCAGCCCTTATCTGCTGCAGCACGCCAGCAACCCTGTCGACTGGCACTCGTGGGGGCCGGAATCGCTTGCGCTTTCTAAAAAACTGAATAAGCCGATTTTTCTTTCGATTGGGTATTCTGCGTGCCATTGGTGTCATGTGATGGAGCACGAGAGTTTTGAGAATGAAACGATTGCCAAATTGCTCAACGAAAAGTTTGTTTGCATTAAAGTCGACCGCGAGGAGCGGCCAGACCTCGACCAGATCTACATGAATGCTGTGCAGATGATGACTGGCCGGGGCGGTTGGCCGATGAGTGTTTTTTTGACGCCCGAACTCAAACCTTTTTATGCTGGCACGTATTGGCCAGCCAAACGGTCGCGTGGGATGCCAGGGTTTGATGAAGTGATCGTGGGTGTCTCGCACGCTTGGGAAACGAAACGTGAGGCGGTGGTCAGCACCTCGAACAAGTTGACTGAGGAGCTTGGCAAGATTGATCAACGCGAGAGCAGCGGGGTACTGTCCGGAAAATTGATCGCCGGTGCGGCCGAGCATTTCCGCCGGACTTTTGACAATACTTTTGGCGGGTTTGGCAGCGCGCCGAAATTCCCATCGCCGATGGGTTTGCAATTGTTGCTTCGATATTGGCATCGCAAACGCGACAAGCACGCTCTGGAAATGGTCACCGTAACACTCGACCGCATGGCTGCGGGTGGTATTTACGATCATTTAGGCGGCGGGTTTGCTCGCTACTCGGTCGATGCGCGTTGGCTAGTACCGCACTTCGAAAAAATGCTTTACGACAATGCTCAGCTGGCCACGACCTATGTTGAAGCGTACCAGGCAACCGGCAACGAAAGTTATGCTCGCGTCGTACGCGAAACACTCGACTACACGCTCCGCGACATGACCGACGCCACGACCACTGGAGGTGGGTTTTACAGCTCCGAAGATGCCGATAGCGAAGGCATCGAGGGGAAGTTCTATGTTTGGACACCCGCGCAGTTGCGCGAGGTACTGGGCGACTCGGCAGCAGCAACATTTGCGACTGTGTATGACGTCACTGATAGCGGCAACTTCGAACACGCCAATATCTTGAACCGGCCAAAAACCATCGACCAGCAAGCGCAAACTCTAGGTCGCAAGGTCGAGGAGCTGCTGAAAGAACTCGCCGAGAGCCGAGCCAAGTTGTTCGCTGCTCGCGAACCACGTATCCATCCCGCCAAAGATGACAAGGTGATCGTCGCGTGGAATGGTCTGATGATCGATGCGATGGCCCGTGCTGGGGCGGCACTCGGCGAGCAGCGATACATTGATGCGGCGGTGAAAGCGGCTGATTTCTTACTTACCGAGCTGCGCCGCGAAGATGGGCGGTTGCTGCACACATGGCGACTCGGGCAGGCCAAACTTGACGCCTACCTCGACGACTACGCAAATCTGGCCAACGGATTGATCTCGCTTTACGAAGCGACGTTCGAGGCTCGGCATCTCGACGAGGCAATTGCATTGATGCAAACAGTACTCGAACACTTTGCGGACGGCAAAGGGGGCGGGTTTTATTACACGGCAGACGACCAAGAAGCGTTGATCGTTCGCAGCAAAGATTATACTGACAACGCCGTACCCAGTGGCAATGCGATGGCGGCGACCGTGCTGGTGCGGCTCGGAAAACTGACGGGCAAACAGTCGTACATCGACTCTGCAGAGGTGACCATGCAGCAGGCAGTAAACCTCATGCAGCGTGCCCCATCGGCCACGTCGCAAATGCTTTTGGCCGTTGGCCTACTCCTTGGGCCAACTTACGAGATAGTTTTAGCCGGCAATCTGCAAGACCAGGCCACGAGGGATATTCTCGCTGACCTACGGGGGCGTTTTTTGCCGAATAAAGTGCTGGCCTTCGCCACAGAGGGTAGCCAGCCACCGGCATCACTCTCCGATTTACTGCGAGGCAAGACCATGTTGGGCGGCGTGCCGACACTTTATGTTTGTGAAGGGTTTACATGCCAAGCCCCAGCGCAAGGCAGCGAAGAAATTTTGCACACGCTTGACGAACTCATGCCGCATGGCGTGTTTGATTAAACATTCTTTCGCAAACCGGCCCTGTTTTGTTGGTGCTTCGTAGTCAGCCAGTTTTAACGTGGGATTTCGCCGTCTGCGAAAAACTCACCAGGATAGTTCGCCTTGCTACACAAACTTGGCGATCAACTTTTGTAGTCCGCGCCGATAGCTGTAATGCTCGACTTCGAGCCGATGACGAGGAGTATCGAGATAATACATCCGCCGCAAAGGCTGCGAACACGAAGCTTGTTTTTTCTTGTCAAACCAACGAGCTACACGCGGATTATTTTCAAGTGCCTGCAAATATCGCACAATTAACTGCGATTGGTAATCGACCAACCCCCACTGCCCACTGTCGGGTTGAATCAGACCGGCGCAAAATAAGTCGTCGCGAGTCGGGTGAAAAATGTTGAGAAACAGGTTTGGACGATTCTCATACCAATTTAGGTGCTTCGTATCGAGAAACGGAAAGCTAAGCTGGAACCCTGTGGCGTAAAGTATCACATCGAATTGCTCGTCTGTGCCGTCTACAAACCTGACGCGTTCGCCTTGTAGCGCAGCGACATCTGGACGAATATCCAGCTCCCCGTGTGCGATCTGGCTATGCAAACGCGAATTGATAATCGGGTGACTCTCGAATAAACGGTGGTCAGGCTGTGGCAAACCGGTGAGTTCTGAGGGACCCAAGACCCAACGTATTGCCAAAGCTGCGCCGATACGACGCGCCCAGAGCGGCAGCCGCAGAGATAGTAAAGTTTCGTTACACTGGTCGATCGGTTTACCTTTGAAAAACTTGGGGAGTACATGATAACCACGTCGCCAACTCAGCACCGCCTGCTCCGCATGAATCGCGGCCTCGACGGCCAAATCACAACCCGAGTTTCCTCCGCCGACCACGAGCACGCGCTTACCTCGCAATATGTCAGGCGTCTTATACTCGGAAGAATGCAAGGCCATGCCGGCAAACTCGCCAGGATAGTTGGGAATGCGAGGATCCCAATTGTGGCCGTTGGCGATCACGATACCACGATAAAGTCGTTCTTCGCCGCTTGTTAATTCAACACGCCAGCCCTGGTCAAGGGGTTCGACCTGCATGACCGCTGTGTTGAATTGGATATGATTGTTGAGATCAAACTGTCGTGCATACCCGCGCACATATTCAAGCACCTGCCGATGGCCAGGAAATTCTGGGTACTCTTCCGGCATCGGGTAGTCGGTATACTCGGTCAGTCGTTTCGACGAGATTAGATGTGTCGACGCATAGACGCTGCTGTGCGGCTTGCCGTAATTCCAATTGCCACCAAGATCGTCCTCTTGCTCCAGGCAATCAAAAGGAATTCCTCCCTGCAAAAAGTTCTTAGCGACAGTTAGGCCAGAGGTGCCTGCCCCAAGAATACAAAATCGATCGGCTGTAGACAAATCCATGTAGGTAATGGCTTACCGTGTGGGG
>JAJDEE010000260.1 GCA_029259975.1 Planctomycetota bacterium | reverse complement strand
CCCCCTGGCCGTGCTGATCTTCAAAAACAAGAAATCCTACCTCAAACATGCGCAGGCCGAACTTGGGGCGGGCGCTGGCAACGCGATCGGCTATTACAGCTTTCAAACCAATCGGATTGTGATGTACGATCTTACGGGTTCGCAAGCTTTTCGGCGCGAGTACTCGAAGCGAGGCAGCAAGAAAGATATCACTGCGCTGTTGCAAACGCGCGAAGCCGAGCCGCTGATCGCAACCATCATTCACGAAGCGACGCATCAGATCGCTTTCAACTGTGGACTGCAAAAGCGTTATGTCGACAATCCGGTCTGGCTGAGCGAGGGCATGGCCGTCTACTTCGAGACACCCAACCTGTCGAGCAAGCGGCTCTGGAGTGGCACCGACAAGGTAAACTATTCTCGCTGGGATCGGTTTCGCAAGAATGTGCAAGACGGCAAGGCAGCCAATCTAAAAACGTTGATCGCCGACGACAATCGCCTCCGCCTGCCACGGACCGCCGTTGATGGTTACGCCGAAGCGTGGGCTTGGAATTACTTCCTGATTAAGTGGCATCCCAAGGAGTATACAAAATACCTCGAAGCACTCGCCGCCAAGCCGTTGCTAACGAAAGACAAACCTGCCACCCGTCTGGCCGACTTCCAAGAACATTTTGGCGAAGATCTGCAACAGCTCGAAACCGAATTTTTCCGTCGAATGTCGAAGCTGAGGTAGCGGGTGGATTCATCGCAGGTGCCCAGCAAGAAAAAGGCCACGACGCAACGCGTCTCCGGAGAGACGTCTTACAGCCGGCATAATTTGCCCAGTCTCTTTTTTTCGTAGCAGACCGCTGAACACCGAATCGACTGGACGATACCTACAAACAGGTGCTGTATCCCTACCCGCTCTCGTTCAAGGCTGGCTCGACCATGCCCAGTATCCAAGGAATCTCGCAATCTGCCTCGGCCATCCAGGCAAATCAGGTGCAAAGTCAGATCCAAACCGCCGTCGCTAAAAAGCAACTTGATGTGCTCAAACAACAAGGTAGCGCCGCCGTACAACTCATCCAACAAGCGGCCAACCTCAGCAATAGGTTGGATGTTAAAGCCTAATTGCGTCTGCAATGATTCTGGTTACAATTGGGGACACGTCAACAAGCGAAACCCCCAAGGGTATTTTCATGCCACCAGAAGCTGAGGCCGTGTTGCGGCAAACGAATTTCAGCCCCATCGACTGGGCCATCGTCATTGCCTATCCATGCTTTTCGGTGTTGATTGGTTTGTATGTTCGCAAGTACATCACCAACATGAAAAGTTTCGTCGCGGCGGGCCAAGGTTTGGGGTTGTGGCTCGGCATTGCGACCATGACCGGCACCGAGCTGGGATTGATCACGGTGATGTACAGCGCCGAAAAAGGCTTTGTCGGTGGATTCGCAGCTTTTCATATCGCCTTGGCTGCGTGCATTTCAACACTGTTGGTCGGGATGACCGGTTTTTTGGTCTATCGCTTACGCGAAATGCAAGTGCTGACCATTCCTGAGTTTTACGGCAAACGTTTTGATAACAAGACGCGTATCCTGGGCGGCATCATGCTCGCTTTGGGCGGCATTTTGAACATGGGCCTATTCTTAAAAGTTGGGTCCCTGTTTATCGTCGGCATCACAGGACTTTCGGCATCAAGCATGGCGTTGCCAATCACGATGGTTTTTTTGATCACGCTCGTTCTCATTTATACTTGTTTGGGCGGGATGATCTCGGTCGTGCTGTCAGACTATGTGCAGTTTGTGGTCTTGTCATTTGGTTTGCTTGTTACCACCTATCTCTCCTTCAAATTTGTCGGCTGGGAAAACATCGTGCAGACGGTGCAGGATACGATGGGAGCCAAGGGATTCAATCCGACGATCGCCGAAGGAGAATTCGGTTGGAATTATATCGTGTGGATGGTTTTTCTTGGGCTCATTAGTTGTGGCGTGTGGCCGACGGCGGTGGCGCGAGCGTTGGCGATGAAAAGCCCCGAACTGGTGAAGCAGCAATACATGTTCGCCTCGATTTCTTATATGATTCGTTTTCTGATCCCTTATTTCTGGGGCATCTGCGCCTTTGTGTTTATCATGCAATCAGAATCGCTGAGGACTCTCTTTTATCCGGCCGGTTATCCAGCGCCCGCTGAACTGCCTGAGGGCCAAGTAGCCGTGGATGGCTTACTTGCGATGCCAATGTTCTTAGGCAAAGTGTTACCGGCGGGCATTATTGGCGTGATCACGGCAGGGATGATTGCCGCATTTATGTCGACCCATGATAGCTACTTGCTTTGCTGGAGTACGGTGCTGACGCAAGACGTGGTGGCACCGATCTCCGAAAGCATGGGCCGACCGCTCACTCCGAGTGCGCGGATTGCACTATCGCGAATTTTCATTGTAGCCATTGGCCTCTACGTGCTTTATTGGGGTTTGATCTACGAAGGCAACGACGACATCTGGGACTACATGGCCATCACCGGAGCGATTTACTTTACCGGAGCTTTTTCTGTTTTGCTCGGTGGCCTGTATTGGCAACGGGCAAGCACGACAGGCGCATTTTTAGCGCTGTTGTCGGGGCTTAGCGCGATCGCAGGGCTGGGGGAAATTCGTGACTATGTTTCCGAAGTGACTGGCATGAGTCTTGCC
>JAJDEE010000259.1 GCA_029259975.1 Planctomycetota bacterium | reverse complement strand
TTGAACCATCAAAAAATTCTCGACTTGCTATCGGCGAGAAAGCTCCCGATTTTCGCCTCAAAGATCAGCATGGCAACGAGCAATCGTTAAAAGATCTGCTAGCAAAAAACAAGGTGGCAGTAGTCTTTTTTCGTTCTGCCGACTGGTGACCGTTCTGTCGCAAGCAGTTGGTCCAACTGCAGACAGATTTAAAGAAGATCGAAGCGTCCGGCATTCAGGTTGTTGGTCTCAGCTACGATTCGATCAAGGTGCTCAGTGGTTTTGCCAAAAGCTCGGACATCACTTTTCCGCTGCTGTCGGACCCCGACAGCAAAACTATCAGGGCGTATGGCGTCCATCACGAAAAAGGATACCCCTTCCCTGGGACATTTTTCATTGAGCAAGATGGCTCCGTGAGCGCAGCGATATTTCTGAAAGGCTACGCCCAACGGCATGAGAGCCAAGCTCTAATCGACGCGGCAAAAAGTCGGGTCGAAAGATAAGGTTCTTCAGTAATTCAGTAGTGTATTGCTAGTGAAAAATCACTAGCCGCCAACGATCCAACGTGCACGAATCGCCCAGTAGAAATGACAACTTGATATCAGATTTAAACTGAGCGAGGAATGTGCAATAGATGAAAACTAAACTACCGCTAGGCAAACCGGGCCGTTAGACAAACTGTGTAACACCAGGAATGGCGACGACCGGTTCAGGCATATCACCGAATTTATATTCAGTGGGACCTAATCGTTCTTGACTGTTTGAGGCTTGGCCCCAAGTCAAAGTCTGACCCGTATAAGTACACATGCGGCCCATGATAGCAATCATGGTACTGTTACACATGTAGTCGCCGTTGTTGATTGGATTGCCCTCGCGGATACTTCTGAAAAGCTCTTGGTGTTCAGCAACATACATGCTTGGTTTGGGTCCACGATAACGCCATTTCGTTTCACCATCGATTCTGTTCTTTAGAACTCGAGCAGAACCCTTGGTGCCAAGCACGAGTTCGTCAGTATGCATCGAGCAATCGTCTTGCTGGCGGCATGTAAAGTAGACGCGCCGGCCGCTTTCGTACTCAAAGAAAACCGTGTGATGGTCAAAGATATGACCATACTTCTTGTTGGTACGTTGCTGGCGACCGCCCATTCCCATCGCGCGAACAGGGCTTGCATCGCCCATCAGCCAAGCCGTCTTGTCTAGGCTATGAATAGCTTGCTCGGCGATGTGGTCGCCAGATAGCCAAGTGTAGTAGAGCCAATTACGGATTTGATATTCCATGCGACTCCACTCGGGCTTATCGCCCCGGTGCCACAGAGTCCCCGTGTTATACGAGGACTCGACAGAAATAATATCGCCGATGGCTCCCTCTTGGATCTTCTCCATCGTGGCTTTCACGCCAAGATCGTAGCGCCAACATAGCCCCGACACGACGGCAAGATTCTTTTTCTTTGCCTCTGCGCAGGTTTCCAACACACTTTTAACACCAGGCGCATCGACGGCAATCGGTTTTTCCACGAAGCAATGTTTGCCAGCGTCGATCGCGTACTTGAATTGCGCGGGTCTAAAATGGGGAGGCGTGGTCAGAATCACGACATCAATATCGCTATCGATCACTTTTTTGTAGGCATCGAAGCCGACAAAGACATGCTCGGGGTCGACCTTGATGCGACTAGCGACATCCTCGTCCTCACGAAGAGTTTTTAAGCTCTCCTCAGCTCGATCAGAAAAAGCTTCTCCCATGGCAACAAGCTCTGCGTTGGGTTCCGCCGTTAAAGCATCGATAACTGCGCCGGTACCACGCCCACCACAACCGATAACCCCGATACGAATCGTATCGCTCCCCGCAGCAAAAGCATTCTTTGGAATTGCAATGGAACCCAAGGCCACCGAAGCTGCAGCCGAATGCTTGAGGAATTGCCGTCTTGTGTTCTTTTCGCTCATAATTCGTTCTCGTAGCCTATCAGGTAAACGTTCGTATCGTATCTATCGGCCTATCGGCTCCAAAGTTTTGACGCCGTAAAATCCCGACAATTTAAGCTTTACAATACTATAGCCTCAAGATCTTTATAGTCCCAAGACGTTGTCAACACGGGCAGCAATATCCGCCAGACGCTCGCGATCGCCGCCAGAAACTTCGGCGGTACACCACCCAGTATAACCAATCTCAGCCAGGGCTTTGCGTACCTCAAGCCAATCGATAGTACCATCGCCAATTTTGCAGAATCCTCGGCTGGGCATCCCAAGCCCCCAGCCTTTGACGTCGAGTTTCATGATACGGCTCCCCAACGCCCGAATCCAATCTTGGCTAGGGGCAAATTTCTGCGCATTGCCAATGTCAAAATATGAACCGACCAAAGGGCTGTCAATTTCGTCGAGGTAGTCGCGAAGCTGGTCAGGGGTTTCGCAAAATCCGTTCCACACATTCTCGATCAACACTTGGATGCCATGCCGACCTGCCACTGGCAGCACCTTGCGAATCTCTGCAATCGATCGCTGCCAAACATGGTCGTGATTTTCTTCCGAGCCAACAACTTCACCCGGCACCAGCAATACCGAAGAGCCTCCGAAGGCATTGCAGTCGAGGATGGCTTGCTCCAGGACTTCTCGGCCCGCATCGCGTACTTTTTCGTCTGGCGAAGAAAGGCGAAGCTTCCAATGCTTCGCGTCAACCAGCCCATGTACCGGCATTTGTGTCGTGGTACTCGCCGCCCGAATTTCTTTGGAAGTCACGTCTATCGGGCTATCCAGCTCCATGCCATCGTAGCCAAGCTCTTTGCAAAGCTGGAATTTTTCCAAGACGGTTAGGTCGCCCTCGATCATTCCCCATTTGACCGCTTTGTAAATGTGTCCTCGACCGGGGTAGTCGGCCATGGATTTTTCTCCACTAGCTGCAAAAACCTGGGAGTAATTCGCAGCCATTAGTTGGGCGCCAGCAAGGCCGCTCAAAGTGCCAGCCAGGAAGTGGCGGCGATTCAATTTAGAGTCGTCTCTCACGGCAATCCACTGATATTCAATTGTGGGTTAGACTAGTTGGGTTGGACTAGAGGCCATTGTACACAAAACATGCCTCACTTTGTCAACTGCTCGACGAGATAGGTCCTCGAAACGTATCTTCTCAACCACTAGCGGTGACAGGTCTCTGCGATTGCGTACAATAGGCGAATGGCTGTAAGTATTTTGGCTCACTCGGCTGCCGATCCTACAACGCTCGGTTTGGCCTCTGATGCAATTGGAATGATGCCTTCAAGATTGAACTCTGCGGATGAATCTGACACAAATCTGACGCATTACGAGCCATCGCATCCCACGGTGCTTACTGATTTTTCCTCAGATTCCACTCACTTCGTCCGTCGATGCACAACGACTTACAAGTTGACGCAAGGAGTTTTTCAGTTGATACTGCAGTGGTACATCTTTTTATCAGATTTTTATCAGAGTTATTCGTTGCCAGCAGGTTCTCAATTCGCCTGAAGGTTACGTTCTCAGCTTTTTAACTGCGGGATTTAGTCAAGATGTCGCATGGGGTGACCATCAAGGATTTAGCGGCAGAACTAGGGCTTCACTTTACGACCGTGAGCTGTGCCCTTCGAGGCGATGGAACAATTTCTCAAGCAACGCGCGAGCGTGTGCTGGAAACTGCAAAACGAATGAACTATCGCCCGAATCGGCTCGCGCAAGCGACTCGGTCGGGAAAATCCCAAACCGTCGGATTGGCTCTTGGTGGCGATACTCAGAAATCGGCCCTTCAGTTGCGTCAGATCGAGCGACGGGCGTGGGACGCTGGCTACCATGTTGTTGTCGGACATGGCATGGGCGATGTCGAGCATGCAACGTCAGAGGCAATCTTC
>JAJDEE010000258.1 GCA_029259975.1 Planctomycetota bacterium | reverse complement strand
GCGGACCAGCCGTTGTTCGGCCTTGGCGGCCAATTCGGCAGGCATACGGTCGTCGTCGACCAGGACCAGCGCGCCATCGATGTCGACAATGGGCCGCTTGGCTGCGAAGTAGAGCGGCACGATCGGAATCTTTTCGAGGTGGATGTATTGCCAAACGTCCAGCTCCGTCCAGTTCGACAACGGAAAGACGCGGATGCTTTCGCCCTTGTGAACTTTGCCGTTGTACAGATTCCACAATTCGGGCCGTTGATTCTTGGGATCCCAAGTGTGGTTTTGGTCGCGGAAGGAGTAAACGCGCTCTTTGGCGCGCGACTTTTCTTCGTCGCGACGGGCACCGCCGAACGCTGCGTCGAATTTGTGTTTGTCGAGCGCCTGTTTGAGGGCGTCGGTCTTCATAATGTCGGTGTGGACGTCGCTGCCGTGGCTGAACGGGCCGATGCCTTGATCGACGCCTGCTTGGTTTATGTGGACGATCAACTCCCAGTCTAGCTCGTTGCGGATGAGCTGTTCGCGGAATGCGATCATCTCTTTAAACTTCCAGGTGGTGTCGACATGCATCAGTGGGAAGGGCGGCTTGGCCGGGTAGAACGCTTTTTCGGCGAGCCGGACCATCACCGACGAGTCTTTGCCGACCGAGTAGAGCATGACCGGGTTGTCGAACTCGGCGGCGACCTCGCGGATGATGTGGATGCTCTCGGCTTCGAGCTGCTTGAGGTGCGTGAGATTGTACGAGGTCATCGGGCCTGGGTACTGGCAAAGGGAAGGAACGGCAAAGGGAAGGAACGGCGAACCCCGACCGTAAGGGAGCGGGAGCAAGGCAGCCACGGAACCGCACAGTTTAGACTGCTCAGGCAAGGAGAACAACTCAGCTTTGCCACAAACAGCCCCGGCGAGGCCGCTTTAGCGGCTAGGGCACCAATGGCACACGATCAAGAACGGCCCGTAGAATGGGCAAAAGATCCGGCAGCGGCCAGGAGGATGCCGACCCAAAACAGGTAGCGGCTCCAGCGCTCGGGTTGCCCTTTGGCGCGATCGAGCTTCTTACGCATCGCCTCGGCTTTGACATTGAGGCGCTCTTTTTGGGCCTTCAGCTCAGTTTCTGTGATGCCAGACTGCGCGGCGGACTGGTAAGTAGAGCTGTGGATCTGCTGGCGGATTTTAGAATAGGTGGCGGCGTCTTCATTCGTCCACATACCACGGGAGGCAACCCGGCCGATTGGAGTCCAAGAGACAATGATCATCAGAATGCCAACAACAATCAACGAGACTGCCATCAACGAGCGTTTAGAGCCGGAATCGTCAGTCATCGTAGTCACCGATCTGGCCATCATTGATACTGATTCGGTAGGCCATGCTGAACTCGTCGACATCATCGTTCAAAAAACCTGTGTGCCCATCGAGGTACGCAACCTGGACGCCCCCGGGATGACGGCTTCGTGGGGCAGCAGAGTAATACCCTGTGATACCAATGGGCCACCGCCATTTGGTACACGACATACCTTGCAGATCGGCAAGCTGTTGGTGAGGGCTGCCGTCTTGGCAAAGATGAATTGTATCGTTCAAGCCACCGTTAGGTGCTTGAGTTTGTCCCAGGCTAATGGGGTTGGCCCGAAAAAATTGATCGTCAGGACAGTTTGTTCTCGACTGACCATCGAGCGGCGAGCATTTGTGATGCATGTCGAACGACAGCACGCTCGATCCTGCCCAGGGTAGCACCCAGGCCCCCCGTTCGTCTTGTTCGACCTCTAGGGTTCGGACCTCAGAAAACGCGATCGTTTGCGAGCTACCGTCCTCGACACGGCTAATTGGTTGCCCCGTGGCAATAATAGCCCCGGGGTAAAGCAGCTGTAGATCGATATGAAAAGGGCTGACGTAGGCGGCGTAGTTTCCCTTGGCAAAACGCTTGCCCAGGGTAAGTTCCTCGTCAACGAAGTACCGCCCATAGGCTTGATCGCTAGGGCAAAGATAGCCCGTGACAAACGTCGCTTGAGCCTCGCTTGCTTGCTCAAAAGCCGTTTGGGTCAAGTCGAAAGCGTCGTAAAGGTTTTGTTGTTCGACGTAGGGCAGTATTTCTACAGCCCAGCTTATTTGCGTGCCCTGCTGATGATTGGAGGCAGCATAGACAACTTCGTTTTCGCTGCTAACGAAAGTTAGCTCGTCAGTTGCCAGCCTGCCAGAACGGGGCAGCACCCCATGAACCGACTCGTAGCTGAGCGTTGCTAGGCCGATCTGCTTGAGATTATTGGTGCATTGGATCCTGCGTGCTGCTTCGCGTGCTGCTTGCACAGCAGGCAAAAGCAAAGAGATCAGCACGCCAATCATGGCGATCACAACGAGTAGCTCGACCAAGCTGAAACCAGCAGATTCAGCCGCTGGCTGTGGGGCACACCGCCGGCACTTCGACTGGTAATTTACGCAAACCATCAACCTGTTGTCCCAACCTAGATTCTTAGCTCTTGCCTCTACCCTCGCTGGCCATGCCACGTAATTGTACCTCATTATTAGGACATAAACCAACAAACTGGGCAGTGAGAAAATTCACAGTATGCGCCACATGCGGTAATTTGCGGGGAATCTACGATTTGCGAGTCGGCGGTAGCCGCAAGGACGCCTGGAGCCATCTTCAGGCGAATTGCAAAGTCCCTTCTGCCTGCTCCGCTAGCTATAAAAAGATAAATGAACCACAACGACACGACGGGCACGACGTAAAAACCCCGTTGTGTCCGTCGTGTCGTTGTGGTTCAATTTTATGGTTCCGTCACGATCACGTAATTTCCTTGACTTGGCAGTTTGCCTGAGAGGAGAGGAATTTTGGATTGCTGTACGAACAGTTATGAAACGGGTATAATCCCCGCCCATGGAACCCAGCTTTTGGGATGCCGGCAGAGGTAATTCAACAAAGAGAGCGAGCGATTATGAAGCGGGATACGACGATGAAAAAGACTTTCTTAGGAGCGGCTGGCGTTTTGCTAACCATCGGAGCTTGGGCCGTAGCCCAAGAGACACTCCCCGCTAGTGGAACCAAGCAGCTTGCCGGGAAACCGACACAAGAGGAGCTGTACAGTTACGCAATCGGACTCGACATGGGCTCGAGCTTTCACCGCAGCAGTACTTCGTTAAACATTGAGAGCCTTGTCTTAGGCATACAAGACGGCCTCAGCGGTGCCGATTCTAAGTACGACCAGGCAACTCTCGGGCAAGCACTGCAACAACTTCAAATGTTAATGAGGAACAAAGCGATGGCTCAGCAGCAACAAGCAGGAACGCAGAACCAAAAAATTGGCGAAAAGTTTCTCGCCGAAAACAAGACGCAGGCAGGCGTGAAGGTCACTGCAAGTGGCTTGCAGTACAAAGTGATCGAAGCCGGCACTGGCGCAACGCCCGGGCTGAACGACACGGTCAGTTGCAACTACCGCGGCATGTTAATCGACGGCACCGAATTCGACGCTTCGGCCAAACATGGCGGTCCCGCTTCGTTTCCTGTCAGCGGCGTGATTAAAGGCTGGACCGAAGCGCTGCAACTGATGAAAGTCGGCGATAAGTGGAAACTGTTCATCCCCGCTGAATTAGCCTATGGCAACAGCCCTCCTGGCCCACCCATCCAAGCAGGCAGCACCCTGGTGTTTGACATTGAGCTGCTAGGAATCAAATAGGACGCAAAAATTTCCATTGCACGTTGTAATGTGCAGCGTAAAAAGTCAAAAGCCCGGGAGGACTCGCCCCGGGCTTTTCTTGTTGATTCTGCCGGCGTTGCTGGCGATCCGCTTTCTCTTAGGCCAAATAGAGTGCAGCACTCGCGTCGCGGAGGCCATACACCTGGGGGAATGCGGTTTGCGGCCGCTAGGCTGGGATTTGCATCATAATAGCAAAAAAAGCTTTACGTTTGTTCTCCCAGCAACTAGGCTGTTGGAGAACATGGGGGCCAGTGCAGTAAGTCAAAAAAATGCGGGAGTAAGGCTTGAGTCGGAATCGATTTGATAGCCACTTCTCGCGATGCTTCGCATCCGCTCCCGCAAAAAATAGCGATATCTCATTTTTTTTGCGGTTAAAGGCTATTTTCGTCCTAGGTTTTGCTGGAAACTATTGCACCTTGTTACACTTGGGCTAGAATCTCTGAAGTACCCAGATACCTCAGATTGGGCATTCGGTGTAATCATTAGATGTTGTTAAATATGCTGCAAGCGTTTGCGCATGATTTTTTTGTTTTTCCCTTGTTGGAGGGCACCCTTATGTTACGACGTGTTTTATGCCTTCTGCCCGCAATCGCCTTGCTGGTAGCTGGAGCTCAGGACGATGTCCGAGCTGGACTATTTAGAAGAAATAAGTGCTGCAAGCCAGCCTGTTGTGCAGCACCTGCGGCCGATTGCGGTTGTGCTGCGACTGCTCCGGCAGCAAGCGACTGCGGCTGCGGTTGTGGCACCCAGACCGTGACGCGGACCGTAATGGTTCCGACCTATGTCACCGAGATGCGTACTGTTACCAAGACACAGTACAACCAAGAACAGCGGACTCGAAGCTACACAGTTTACAAGCGCGTTCCTCAGACCGAGACCAAGACGCAAACGTACACCGTGAATGTTCCCGAGACTCGCACTCGTACGGTCAACTACACCGTTTGCAAGCCGGTCACCGAGACCAAGACGCAAGAGTACACCGTCAACGTGCCTTACACCGAGCAAGTCGAGCAGGCTTACACGGTGATGGTTCCTGATCAACGTACGAAGACGGTCAACTACACCGTTTGCAAGCCGGTCACCGAGACCAAGACGCAAGAGTACACCGTCAACGTGCCCTACACCGAAAGTGTTGAGCAGAGCTACACGGTCAATGTGCCTTACACCGAAGAGAAGACACAGACCTGCACGGTCAACGTGCCTTACACCGAAGACGTCGAGCAGAGCTACACAGTTTCGGTGCCTTACACCGAAGCTGTCGAGCAAAGTTACACGGTCTGCGTGCCGTACACCGAGCAGGTCTCCGCTACTCGCACTGTTCGCAAGCGTGTTCCCGTCACGACGATGAAGACCGTAACGGTCCGTGGTGGTAGCTGGGCAACCGAGACGATGGAAGTTCCTACTTGTGGTTGCGGTAGCCGTGGTAATGCCTGCGGCTGTGCACCTGCAACTCGTACCGTTTGCAAGCGTGTTTGGGTCCCAACCTGCGAGCAAAAGCAAGTTCCTTGCACGACCTATCAGTGCACGACCGAAGAGGTGCCTTACACCTACAACGTCTGCAAGACTCGTCAAGAGACTCGTTCTCGCACGGTCAACGTTTGCAAGTCTCGTCAAGAGACTCGCACTCGCACCGTCAAGGTTTGCAAGACTCGCCAAGAAGAGCGTACACGCAACTACACTGTGCAAAAGTGCCGTCAAGAGACTCGCACTCGCACCGTGAACGTGCAAAAATGCCGTCAAGAGACTCGTACGCGTGAGTACAACGTCTGCAAGATGGTTCAAGAGCAGGCTTCCAAGGAAGTTGCTTACTGCGTGATGGTCCCTCAACAGAAGACCCGCACCGTGACTGTCAACAAGTGCCGTCAAGAGACTCGTACTCGTGAGTACAACGTCTGCAAGATGGTTTCTGAGCAGAAGTCGCGTGAGCAGTCTTACTGTGTGATGGTTCCTCAGGAGAAGACTCGTACCTACGACGTTACGACCTACACCTGCGTGCCTGAAGAAAAGACTCAGACTTACACGGTTTGCGTGCCAGTCCAAGTCGAGAGTCAGGTTGAAGTTCAGGTCTGCAAGATGGTTGCTCAAGAGGTAACGTCTGAGGTCTCCACCGGTTGTGGTGGTGGTTGCGGATGTGGTGCCGCTGCACCTGCTTGTGGCTGCAACTGAGAGCCCTCGGGTACGAACTAAAAACTAACACCAGGGGCTGGATTTCTTTCAAGAAGTCCGGCCCCTGATTTTTTTTGCGCCCCTCGAAAATTCCGCCGGGTTTGCTAGCAGCTATCGCCTCGTCGGTATCCCCTATTGCCAGCTGTCCAAAGGATTTTGTATACGCTTACCCCAATCGAGGTATTATTTCTGCGGATATAGAATCTGCTGCCAAATTATTTGGGCAGCAAAACGAGGGAGTGATTATTCCATGTTGCGTTTCATTTCAAGCACGGTGCTGATCCGTGCGTGCCTGACACTGCCCTTGGCGGCGGAGCCGTTGGCCGCTCAAACAATCATGCCGCCAGTCGTTTTGCCACCTCCAAACACTTCGTTGATAGTTCCAGAGCTGCCAGCGTTGCCTGCCATCCCATCGCTTCCAACGCCAGCCACATCATCAGTACCACCTTTCGTTCCGCCAGTCCTTCCTGCAGAGATGCCTACTCCAACTGCAGCCACGACTCTCGACGAATCAAGCACGGTCATTACAGCCGCTAGTGTGTCCATGATCCCGTTGCCCAAGTGGTACAACTTGGCTTACTGGTTTGGGCCCACGCCCTGGGATATTGGTTTTGAGTTGGGCATCAACGGTGCCGAGGGAATCAACCAAGCTTTGAGCTTCCGCACTGGTGGACACTTGAAGCGAGAGACCGAGTTCTGGAAATTTGACACCACTTTGGTCTACAACAAAAACACTGCCAACGATGTCGAAACACAAAACAACGCTTTACTCGATGTGCGGATTGATCGCAAGTTGGGCGAATCGCCTTGGTCGCTCTTTTTCTTGAACCAAGAACTCTACGACGAATTTCAAGCCTACGATATACGTGTCTCGATGAACTCTGGTGCTGGCTATCAATTTATTGACACCGAACATCTCGATTTGATCGGTCGCTTTGGTTCTGGTGCGTCGCACGAATTCGGCGGACCCGACGATCGTTGGGCGTACGAAGCGCTCTTTGGAATGGAATACGACCACGAGCTGTCGAAGACTCAGCGTATCTCGGCCAAGGTCGATTACTTCCCCGAATGGGAAGATTTTGATCTTTATCGCGTCGTGACCGACATCGGCTGGGAAATCGATCTCGATCGCCCCGGCAACATGAGCCTCAAGTTCTCCGTCATCGACCGCTACGACAGCACGCCCAATGGCGCTGATCCGAACGAGATCAATTACTCGGTACTCTTGATTTGGGGAATTTGAATATCCAATATCGAACAAGGAATCTCTAAGTGTGATGTGCTTGTCTACCTTTACAAGCCACTTCCTCCCTGGAAATTCCTTGTTGGGTGTTGGTTATTCTTGCTCTAGCTCGTAGCGCCGCGTTTGCCGCTGGCTGATTCTTTAGGATTTGGTTAGCATAGGACTTTGTCATCTGACAGTTCTACACCTCGACGGCATACGCATCGATGGAAAATCCGACCCTCGAAGTGCTTCAACAGACGCTGCATCGCGAGATGCCAATCACTGTTCCTATGGGCATTGAGGTCGTCTCGTGGGAGAACGAGCAGTTGACCGTGCGAATGCCGCTAGAGCCGAATCGCAACCTTCATTACTCCGCCTTTGCTGGCAGCCTAAACGCACTCTGCACCATTGTTGGCTGGGGAACGGTGTACATGCTGCTGGAAAGAGAATCGCTTGCTGGCAACGTAGTCATCCGTCGCGGCAAAATTCGCTATCTGCGACCGGTCCGCGCACCTGAATTCCTGGCCGTAGGCTTGCCAATCGATCCGTCCGAAAGCGATTACTTTTTCGAGTTACTCCGCAGCAAAGGCAAGTCAAAAATTGACTTGGATGTCGAAATCGCCGACGAACAAGGGCCGTATGTCCGCTTCCAAGGGTCGTATGTTGTGCAGGACTGAGCCGTTGTGGTTCAATTTTAGTAGTTCCAAATTCCATGGAAAAGAAAGACGAGAAACTGTAATTTGGAACACTAATCTGCACTAATCTTCGCTAATGCGATTAGTGCAGATTAGCGTTCTTCCCTTGTTTTTGGAACTACTGAATTTTATATTTCCGTCACGATCACGTAATTTTCTGGACTTTGCAGTTCGCCCTGGTTTTCGGGGCGCTGTTGATTGACCCTCGTCGTCGTCGGCACTACATTGGGCGCAAGATATTGTGATCTTTTTTTCGTCCCCCCAGTTTTTTTGCCGAGGAGGCCCCCGATGAAACGTCCCTTAAAACGTATTGCTCTTGCCGCTGTGTTGATTGGCGCTGCCTTTTTGCCGATGGCTTATTTGGCCGCTCATTGCGAAGTTCCCTGCGGCATTTATGATGATGGCGCTCGCTTTACTGAGATGAAAGAAGATCAGGCGACCATCGCCAAAGCGATTGCGCAGATTGTCGAATTGTCGGGCGCGCACGATGCCAACAGTCACAATCAGTTGGCGCGCTGGGTCGCTACCAAAGAAACTCACGCGACCAAGACGCAGCATGTAATCGCACAGTACTTTATGACGCAAAAAATCAAAGCAAACGGCGAGCATTATGTCGACAAGCTGACCGCCGCCCATGGCGTGATGGTTGCAGCAATGAAATGCAAGCAGTCGGCCGATCCAGCAACGGCTGTCGCCTTGAGTGCGGCGATCGTCAAGTTCGAAGTGGCTTATGTCGGCCACGCACATTAGATAGATGATTGAATAGCCGGCGATTTTGGCAAACCTTTTGCTGCCCGGTTCCGTAGTAGTACCAATCACGTCGGCGCTCTTAGGGGGGCGCGCCGGCGTGTGTGGATTTCTACGACTCGAACGGAATCATCGCCATGTCTGTACCCATCACCCGTTGGCTGGGATTGTTTGTCAGTTTCTCACTGTCTGTCAGTGACGTGTCTGTCAGTGAGGCTGTTGCTGCCTCTCCGTCGCTCGCCTTCGATTTTGGCAATACGGCAGAGTGTCGTGAGATTCTCACCGACGATGCCGACCAACTTTACCCAAACGACAAACTTGTCGAGCTAAAGCTACGTGTGTCGGTGCATTTACTGGCTGGCAAGATTGACGATGTCGAAGAGATTCGCATCGAAATCGGCGATTGCGACAATCGTATCCGCGTCGAGAGTTTTTTGCCCAATACGCGACTCGAAAGCGACTTTAGCGAAGACGTCAAGGTCACCAAGACCGTCGAACACGGCAAGTCGCTGGGCGCCTCGCTCGGTGGCGAATCGCCGGTGCCGCTTGGCGACGTGGTTGCACATGTGCTACCAAGCGTGAACGGCGGCCTGTCGAAACGGGAAGTCGTCGTCAAAAAGCTAGTCCTGCGGGCGCCCCAGTATGCCGTCGTTGCGAGCGGCACGATCGGCCAAGAACACGGCGTCTTCTTCAAGCTTCGCGCTTCGCCGCAGACGACACTCGAAGGTTCGCACGAGCTGACAGTGCGTTTTGTTGTCCCTAAGAACTGGCGAGGCGACTCTCTGCAAGTCTGCTGCTACGCCACCGGCCAAGAAAAATTCTTATGGACCAAACAACAAGCCACTTGGGCACGCACCTGTGCCCCGCTGGCCCTCTATCTCGCCGGCGATCTCGAAGCCCGCATCGCGGCAGAGCAGCACATGAGCCAACAATCGCTTTGACGACGACCTCTTAATTCACTAGCGTGGAATCAATTGAGCAAAGTCGTTGGCCGTCAATTCTCGTAGGCTATCAACGACCATGTCGGCTTGAGATAGTTGCTCGCGCGTAGCGGTACCAACGAGAGCAATGCACGCCATCTCGGCAGCTTTTGCCGCAGCGACACCCGCGGTCGCATCTTCGACGACGACGCACTGCTGTGGCACAACGCCCAATTTTTCTGCCGCCAACAGAAACACTTGTGGATCGGGTTTGCCACGCGTCACGTCGACACTCGTCACGCGGGCGGCAAACTGCTCGGCACGGCCCAGGCATTCGAGCGTCTTGGCCACGTTTTCTGGCGGCCCCGACGACCCGACCGCCAACGTAAAATCGGCCGTCGCCAACGCATCAATCAATTCTACAGCACCGTCAATTGCCTGAAAGTCTTGCGAGATGATCTCGCGATAAAGCGATTCCTTACGATCCGCAGCCGCCTGCACCTCGTCGTTGGAATATTTTTCGGGAAACAGATCGGCAAAGATGTCAGCATTCGTCCGCCCAAACGTCTCGCGAAACGTCGCCTCGGTAAACTCCTCGCCCAACTCGCCTAGCATCTGCTGCCAGCCCAAAAAGTGCGGATGGTAAGAATCAACAAGTACTCCATCGACGTCAAATATCACAGCGTGTTGTGTCACGTTTAGCTTTCCCAGAGAATAAACCGCAAATTAACCACGATTCTAGCTAATTTGGTACTGTCCTGCCATGAACGGCTAGGACCAGATTATCAATGGTACTACGGCAGTTATAGGACAAATATCCAGGCCTACCGAACGTGCTGGCGAGCTGCGTTCTAGAACGATCGGGTTGCACCGAAATACGCTCCTTGCAGGACGAGGCTGCCGCTGGTATCGATGTCGGCGATTTCAGGAATGTCGACGATAAACTGGGGTATTTGTTCGTCGGTAAGGCCAACATTTGTCACGACGACAACGCGATAGCCTCCGAACAATGTCCAGCGGGGCGTTGCTTGGTACTGCAAGCCGATGTTGGCTTCTGACAAAAAAGCCACCACATCGGTACTCGACTCGACGGGATAGCTGCCCGCTACGCCACTAATTGCTGAGGGCGCCGCGGCAGTTCCATCGCCGCGACGTAGGTCAAACGAGTTTTCGATATGGTTGTTGTAGACCCCGAACTTTGGCGTCAGGACGAGACGCGTTCGACAGCCGAGTTGACGTTGGAACATGCATCCCAATTGTACACCGATAAGATCATTGGCCGTCGAATCACTCAAGCGAACTTCATCAAGCCCGCCGTTGCCGCCCCAGGTGCCACCCAAATCTAAGGTCTCGAAGGCGAGGTCTTCGTCGAATTTGAAGTAACGTACGCCTGCCAACATCTGGTGCGACCAAGGACCGCAACCAACGTTTGTTGTTCGCCCTTCGATCAGGTTGATTTCAATATTATGCAGCTCGTTGCTGCGAGAGAGTCGGTGTTCTGCGGCGCTGTCAAAATAATCGACAACAGGGTCTCCAACTGCAAACTCTAAGTCATTGAACTGAAGCGGCGAGCTGACAGAATTTGCGTGCGTTTGGCTGGCATATCCGCTAAAGTTATTTACCGACCAGTAGCCGAGTTCCAAAGCCCAGCGGTTGCACGCAAAGAAGCGGCCGAGTCGCAAATCTGCGCCACCTTCCCAGTCGGTGTCCGCATCATGCGTATTCATTAGCTGGTTGGAGTTGTTGTTGTTCTCGTAAGTCGTCCATACCCGACGCGATTTGTCGCGACTCATGTACAGTCCAGCGGCCGAGGCATACCAATCGCCACGTGGGTTTGGCTGCAAATAGTTTTTCGATTCGCATCCGCATTGGCTTCCACAGCCATACCCGTTGCCATAATTCGAAGGCCCATTCAGACCGAAGCCAGGATGATTTGTTTCCACACAGCTTGATTGCGGGGAAATAAACATCTCGCCGCCAACCGGTGGAGTTGTTGGCGAGCATTCAGCACAATAGGCACTTCGTTGGGCCACCCATTGTGGGGATGCTAGTGGGGATGTTGGTACGACATAGCTGTTTGCCGGTGTTGCACTACTTTTATAGCCTGATTCCCATTGTGTCGGCGCACGGTAAGGTGCAAACACAGCAGGCTGGGCGAACACACATTGAGGTGTCAGCAGGAGGAGAAAAATAACAGACGCAAGCACTAGGTAACGACGATGCGTGAACATTTTGGTTCCTTTCAAAAATTCACACGCAGGACACGGCAATCTGTAAGCGACCATCCTGAGACTGCAGCTCTGCATTGACGGGCTGTAAACCTGCCCCTTGTGCTATCGCATCGTCCAAGGGGCAGTACAGAGTTTTGCACATGCCTAAGGGGTCGTCAGAGACTGCTGAACCGGCATAAACGCCCGCAAATCGGGGGTTTTTCTGTGCGAAATCGCCCACCTACAGCAAAGCGATCGGCAACTTTCGCTTAGTAGTTCGGAGTCGGCGCTCGGAATTCGTCGAGATTGATGGAGCGGAACCAGTCGATCGTTTTGATAAGGCCATCGCGCAGCACAACCGTTGGCTCCCAGCCAAATTTTTCTTTGGCCAGCGCGATGTCAGGGCGGCGGCGTGTTGGGTCGTCGGTCGGCAAAGAGCACTTAACGAGTTTCGATTTCGAGGCGGTGAGTTCGATGACCAACTCGGCAAGCTCACGGATAGTGAATTCCCCCGGGTTGCCTAAGTTCATCGGGCCGATGAAATCGGAGGGGCCGTTCATCATGCGGATCAAACCTTCGATCAGATCGTCGCGGTAGCAAAAAGAACGCGTCTGCGTGCCATCGCCGAAAATAGTGATGTCCTCGCCAGCCAACGCTTGGCGAATAAAGTTCGAGACGACCCGTCCGTCGAAGGGGTGCATTCGCGGTCCGTAGGTGTTGAAGATGCGTACGATACGCACGTCAACGTTATTGTGACGGTGATAATCTGCAAATAGCGTTTCGGCCGCTCGCTTGCCTTCGTCGTAACAGGAGCGAGGCCCGACCGGATTGACAGCGCCGCGATAGCTTTCGGGCTGCGGATGGACTTCGGGATCTCCGTAAACTTCGCTCGTCGAGGCTTGCAGCACTTTGGCTCGACACCGCTTGGCCAAGCCAAGCGTGTGAATGGCTCCGAGGACCGAGGTCTTCATCGTCTTGATCGGGTTGTACTGGTAGTGTCCCGGCGCGGCAGGGCAAGCCAGATTGTAAATTTCGTCGAC
>JAJDEE010000257.1 GCA_029259975.1 Planctomycetota bacterium | reverse complement strand
GAGCCTAGCGAGGGAGATGTACTCAGCCGAGCTCCAAGGCCCCCGTCAGAAAGTATTTTCAATCGCCTGATGATCGAACGCACACTCGTCGCTGCACTTGTCATGGGGTTCGTAGGTTTTGGCGCTTTCTGGTGGATGTTACGGTCGGGTTGGACCGAAGCGGCGGCACGGAACGCGCTGTTGCTGCTGATGGTTTTGTTCGAGAATGTTCACATCGGCAATTGCCGTTCTGAGACAAAATCTGCACTGCGACTGTCGCCCTTCCGTAGCCCCATTTTGCTTGGCGGCGCGTTGATCGCGTTGTTGATTCATCTCGGCGCGATGTATATGCCATTGGCACAAAAAGTCCTGCATGTTGAACCGATTGGCCTGACGGCCTTCGTAAGCTTGTGGGCGCTGGCGTTGAGCGTGTTCGTCGCAATGGAAATCTATAAATGGATTGTGAAAAGGGGCGGCTAGCGTGGTAGCACAGCGTGATAGCAAAACGACTGAGGGGGTAACCGTAGCCTGAGAGAGCAAAGCAGTAAAACCGTTTTGATAGGTTTTAACCTCAGAAATCGGGATTTTTTAACGTCCGTTGGGCGTTCTATCCGCTCGGATTCGAGGGCTTCAGAGTAGGCTATAATAGGCGCTTTGCTGATCCGCAAACGGTCCCCGCGTGCCGGGTTCGCTTGCGGCTTAGCCACCAACAGCAACATTAGCACTTCTCTTCTCATGAACACCGCACATCCTTTCCAACCCGAGTACTTTATAAACCGCGAATTGAGTTGGTTGGAATTCAATGCGCGCGTGTTGGAAGAAGCGCAGGATGAATCGAATCCGTTGCTGGAAAGGGTGAAGTTTTTATCGATATTCAGCTCGAATCTCGACGAGTTTTTTATGGTTCGTGTGGCCGGCTTGCGCGAACAGGCGTTTGGCGGCGTGACGGCGCAGGACGTACCGGCAGATGGATTGCGGGCTTTGCCTCAGCTTCTAAAAATCTCGCAACGGACGCGTCAGTTGGTCAAAGAGCAATACGCTTGCTACAACGAGAAGATTCTGCCGGCTTTAGCGACTGAAGAAATACACATATTATCGGGGCATGAGCTGGATAAGCCACAAAAGAAGCTCGTCAACGAATTTTTCCGGCAACGCGCATTTCCGATTCTAACGCCCATGGCGATTGACCCCAGTCACCCCAGTCCACGGTTTCACAACCAAGGGCTTTATTTAGTAGCGATGTTACATCGCACAAGCGGCTTGGGGCCATCCGATCTATTTGCCGTGGTGCAGCTGCCCCACGTATTGCCAAGGTTCGTTTCGTTAGGTGCCGCTGGAGAAAACACCTTCATTCTGCTGGAAGACATCCTCACTCTAAAATTGCCGGAGCTTTTTGGCGGATACGAAATTGCGCATCATGCCTCGTTTCGTGTTACGCGAGATATGGATGTTGATCTCCTAGAACAAGAGGCGGATGACATGCTCCAAGCGATCGAGCAGCGATTGCGCAAACGCCAGCATCTCGAAGCTGTACGGTTAGAAGTCGACGAACGAATGAATCGCGATCTATTGGGAATGATTGTCGAAGAAGAGGATTTGCACGCGAAGTACGACGTGGATGGGAATACTTACAGCGAAATCTATCGTGTCGACGGCATGTTGGATATGACGAGTCTGATGGAGCTGACTCGGACGAGCATGCGGGAACACTTGCTTTACAAGCCTTTCGTACCTCGGCAGCCGCTGGGGCTGAGAGTCAAAGATGACATCTTTGCCGAAATTGCCGATCGTGATGTGCTGCTCCATCATCCCTTCGATTCTTTTGACCCAGTGGTCCACTTCATCGAGACCGCAGCCGAAGACGAGAATGTGCTAGCTATCAAACAGACTCTTTACCGTACCAGCGGTGACAGCCCGATCATACGCGCACTGATGAAAGCGGCAGAGAACGGCAAGCACGTGACGGCGCTCGTCGAACTAAAAGCCCGATTTGACGAAGCGAACAACATCGTCTGGGCAAGACAGATGGAGGTTGCAGGTGTGCATGTTGTCTACGGATTTATGGATATGAAAACACACTGCAAGCTAGCCATGGTTGTCAGGCAAGAGGGCAAGAAGGTGCGTCGCTATGTCCACCTTGGCACGGGGAACTACAATCCAAGTACGGCTAAGCTTTACACAGACTTAGGACTGTTCACCTCGAACAAGTTTTTCGCCGACGACGCCACAGCGCTTTTTAATTTTCTGACGGGTTACTCTCAAGGGCACCAATGGACCAAGCTGGTTGTCGCGCCTCAAAATCTACACCGACAGACGATTGCCTTGATTGACGAACAGGCAGAGCGTGCCCGCGCTGGTAAGAAGTCGCGTATTTTTGCGAAGCTCAATTCGCTTGTCGATCAAGAAGTTATTGAGGCGCTGTATGCCGCCAGCCAAGCCGGAGTACGTATCGAGTTGGTAGTGCGCGGAATCTGCTGCCTCCGTCCCGGCTTGCCCGAGATATCCGAGAATATTCAAGTACGTAGCATCGTCGATCGGTTTTTGGAGCATAGTCGGATTTACATTTTTGGTGAGGGGGCGAAGAAGCAAGTTTTTCTATCGAGCGCCGATTGGATGCCGTGAAATTTCGAGCGCCGTGTCGAGGTGATGTTTCCTGTCGAAGATCCTGAATTAATAAATCGCATCTGCAGCGAGATTATTCCCGTCTACCTCAACGACAACACGCGGGCACGCCTTCTCCAGGCAGACGGCACCTATATCCGAGCTAAGGCCATAAAAGGAGGGCAAGAGCATCGGTCACAATATGAGTTGCTCGAATCTGCCAAGGCACACGAAGCAGCGCAAACTTTTCCGCTGAACATGAATCTGGGTGGGAAATCGCCGAAAAAACGCATACACACGAAACAAAAGTGATAGATGGATTCGCAAGAATTGTGAGCTATCGAACAGGAGGATTGCAAAGTCGTGTTTTGAACCGCCAAGTACGCCAAGAGCGCCAAGGAAAAACGGAGATCCCCTACTTTTTCAGGAGTTTTCGCTTGGCGCTCTTGGCGTACTTGGCGGTTACAGTTTTTCTTATGACTTTACAGTTTGTCTGAGCTGTCGAAAGGCTCTGACTTGAGAATTCAACGGATTCATTCAGTCCGCGTTGGCTTTGCTCATTAAATCGCTCCAATAGGGCTTCGCTGCGTTTATGTCTGCAAGCACGGCATTATTGCCAGCAAATTCGTTGGCAGCTGCATCAAGCCAATCGAGAAAGAACTGCACGCTGCGACGGCTAATTCGGGGCTGGTAGTTCGACTCGACGTAGTAGGGGCCGGTCGTGGCGTACTGGTAGTTTTTGGTGGTGCTGGTCATCGCTCGAATCAAAAACCAACCACTACTGTCAAAGTGCAAGACGGGTAGCCGTCCCTGTTTTTCGGCAAGTTCTGCGAGGCGGATTTCGTGAATAATGCGGCCATTCTGCAGGATTTCTAAATACTCGACCGGGGCCTTTTCGTAGAATGCTAGGCCCAGCGCAATCTGGAAGTCGCGCGTCTCTCCCGTGTCGAGGTGAAAAAGATGGCCCGGCGGATGTCCCGAAACTTTTGTGCGTAGCAGCGGGCCGTTGGTAACCATAACTCTGCCTGCGCGCAGCCCGTCGAACCAACTCTCGCTTGAAAAATCGTCGCCGCACTGGACATAGACACGGTTAGTACCGATCGGGCTTTTGTTTGCTCCCGAGCCGCTACCTGCTGCCGGGGGAATTCGAATCCCGCAATTCAGCAAGTGATGATAGATTGCTTCACTCCAACGCCCGTTGCCGGTCTTGCCGGGGAAAAACGTTCTGTCGCGTTTGCGGCCCCAGCCTTCGTTATCAACGACGTCGTCGGCTAGGGCGTGGCGGTGGATGACTTGTACCGCATCGAGTTTTCTGGCGGCGATCCAGAGCGGGAGATCCCAGGCAAATGGAGTGAGAGCGACAAAGCCTGCTTCAGGCTCATTATCTGTTTCCGAAAACGCGAGCGACGGAGCGTCGTGTTTGAGTTGGCAAATTTTGAGAGGGGTCCCAGTTACGTCCTCGTCGAAAATCAACAGTCCACCGCCGCGACGATAGTCGAGGGCATAGTTTGGCCCAAGAATTGTTTCGCTCAGTTCCTGGCCAGGCAGTTTTGCAGTTCGCTTAGCTTGTTGGCATTTCCCACGGACATTCTCTCGAACAAAAGTGGGGACGAGGTTCACGCGTGTGGCACGCATCAGCAACTGCAAATCTTGAGGGCGATGACGCACGTCCAAATCGCCGGCCCACCAGCCTTCGGCTTGCATGTTGACTCGGCGCTGTAGGACGATTTCGGTGCTGTCCTCGGCGTGGCGTTTGATCTTAAAATGTCCGGGACGAGTTTGGTACTCGGGGCCGGCTTCGATCAGAAATTCGTAGGGGCCTTTGCGAAGCTCCAAAGTGACCTGACCGTCAAACACGAAGTAATCGGCGTGCGAGACGATTCCCTTCGCGCGGACTCGCACCGGCCGACCGCGGCCATTGCGGAGTTCCATGCGGACAGGAATCGGTTGGCCGGTCTGCTTGTCAACAACGCGGAGGGTCAGTTTTCCGTCGACTCTTGCGGCTATGGCAGTCATCGGCACACGGCATACTGCAAGCATAATCAGAAAAATTGCGAGTTTCGACAACGGTGTTTGTCTCTTCATATCAGTAAAAATAGGGGTTTGGCATACTCGATGGTCCTACCTCCAGTTTAGCACATCCGTATTTATGGGCCTGTGGCCGCTACACATGACGAGTTTCGCCTGTAGAATAGAGGGCTGGCGAAACCTTCCCATCACAGACACCCGAAAATTATTGCTGGAATGGCAGACGATTTTTACGCAACGCTGGGCATCGGACGTGGTGCGACTGACGAGGAGATCCAAACCGCCTACCGCAAATTGGCTCGCCAGTACCACCCCGACCTCAACCCCGAAGACGCGAAGGCCAAGAGAAAATTTCAAGAAGTTCAAAACGCGTTTGAAGTGTTGAACGACTCGAAAAAACGCGAGATGTACGATCGTTACGGTAGCGACTTCGAATCGGTGGAGCGGGGCGGCCCTGGCCCAGGCGGGGGAAATCCGTGGGCGAACTCGGCTGGCGGGTCTGGTGTTGAAATTAACATCGAAGATCTATTTGGGGGCGGCGGGGGAGGATTTTCGGATCTCTTCAAAAACTTTGGGCAGCGCGGCAAACCGACGCCCCGGCGTGAGGCCCCGACGCGAGGCTCAAACATCGACTATGAGTTGACAGTTCCTTTCACGACAGCCGTTTTAGGCGGGGAGGCACAAATCGCGGTGCAGCGACCCAACGGACGGACCGAGACGATTCAGGTCAAAATTCCCGCTGGCATCGAGGACGAAAAAAAAATTCGCCTGCGCGCACAAGGCAATCCTAGCCCGAATGGTGGCCCAGATGGTGACTTGATGATCAAGATTAAATCTGCGCCACATCCCCACTTTCGCCGTCAGGGAAAGCGACTCGATATTCGGGTGCCGATCACGTTGGCCGAAGCGCTTGCTGGGGCGAAAATTGATGTCCCAACTCCGCGCGGTACCATTACGCTGACCGTTCCTCCGGGGACTTCGAGCGGCGCAAAGCTGCGACTGAAAGGGCAAGGGGTAAAGAGCAAGAAGGGAACGACAGGCGATTTATTCGCGGAGTTGCAAATCGTGTTGCCAAAAGAGATCGCTCAAGACGATCGTGAAAAGATGAAGACCATTTTGGCGAAGTATGCGGAGAATCCCAGGACTGAGCTGAAATGGTAATCTTTTTACAGCCCATTAAAATATATTCGCTGTTCCTATTGCTCGCGCAGCAGCTAAAGCCAACGTTAAAACTACCCGAGCCGGTTCGACAATCGGCCTATATGTCGCTGTTGGGAATTGCGTTGCTAGGCATGTTTTTGATTGTAGGAATATTGCTAGGTGGTCATTGGGTGCGCCGCTGGGGCGATCGACAGAGAAACCCAGCAGTGCCGCCGGATGTTATCATTCCGAGAGAAAGCAAAGAAAGGGCGAAGGAGGAAGGCTGAAGGATGAAACGTGAGGCAAACGACGTCGTGGTCGTGATTCCTCCTTCAGCCTTCCTCCTTCAGCCTTCCTTTTATGCCGGAATACAATTTCCCCAAAGAGGTGCGTTTGCTGAAGTCAGCCGACTTCCAGCGAGTGTTTCGACGCCGTTGTTCTTTTGCCGACGGGTTGATCGTTGTCTACTTTGATACGAGCGAGAGCGAGCGGCCGAGACTGGGACTTGTCGTGTCGCGGAAATGCGGAAATGCCGTATTGCGAAATCGTTGGAAACGAGCACTGCGCGAAGCCTTTCGGCAAGTACAACACGAATTGCCTAGGCACCTCGATTTGTTGGTCTTGCCAAAGCGGGGTGCAAAACCCGAAGTTGCGCGCTTGCAAGCATCTTTTCGGCAGCTAGCAAAACGGGCGAGCAACAAGCTAGCATTCTCGGGGAACTAAATATGAATTGGTTCTGGCAAGTGTTGGTCGGGCTTCCGGCGGCAACGTTGATCCTCGCTGTGAAATGCTATCAATGGTTTGTCAGCCCTTGGTTAGGGCCTCGCTGCCGGTTTCAACCGACGTGCAGCGTCTTTTTTATTGTGTCTGTGCAGCAATACGGGGCAATTTGGGGAACTCTGCGCGGGCTACGGCGAGTGAGCCGTTGCCACCCTTGGAATGCTGGTGGGTACGATCCTCCGTAGTATTCTCTGCTCCAGGCTCCATGAGATCGACTCGCCCAGCTATTTACGTGTCGATTGCCTTGACCGAGGAGCGTACTGTTCGTATTCTTCGCCCTTGTTTTCTCGGAAATTAGGGTCGCGTTGTGCATTGTGTTTTTGAGTTCTAACTAGTGCATTGGCGTAACGGCATCGAAAGTTGAGACGCATGACAGATTTACAAGCACCCAGGTCAACCCGACCTCTTCGCTGGCTGACTTGGACCACGGTGGCACTCTGCTGTTGGACCGGCTGCATGACGCCGTTGTTCAGACCGCAGAGTACCGAAACAAGCTTCGTAGGAGAGCCCGAGACCAACTCGGCGCTCATCAGCCACGTCGCCCATCCCTATGGTTTAGGATACGTGAAGCTGGAGGCTGTTTCGATGGTCACAGGTTTGGCTGGGACGGGCGAAGACCCTGCACCCTCGCCGCGGAGGGCCTCGCTAATGGACGAGATGAGCCGACGTGACGTAGAAAATCCGAGGCAAGTACTTGCTTCGCCCAATACAGCACTCGTGTTGGTGCGATCATTTCTGCGTCCGGGAATTCAGGCCGGCGACCAGTTTGATGTTGAGGTTCGTACCAGCTCGCGTAGCGACACCACGAGCTTGAGAGGAGGACACCTGCTTGAGACGCGTCTGAGCGAGATGGCTGTGCTTGGCAATCAGGTGCGCACTGGTCACATCATGGCGATGGCACTGGGGCCGGTACTGGTGGATCCTGCGGCTGACTCCGACGACGAAACTGCGCTGGCAACTCGTGGACGTGTATTGAGTGGCGGAGTCGTGACAAAATCTCGCAACTTAGGGCTAATTCTTGATCACGATCGTCAATCGGTCCGACTGAGCCAGAAAATTGGCAACGCGATCAATCGTCGGTTCCATACCTATATCGATGGCCAAAAACGCGGCATCGCGACCCCCAAAACCGACGAGTTTGTCGAGTTGGAGCTTCACCCACGCTACAAAGACAACGTCAGCCGATTTATGCGAGTTGTGCGAAACCTAGCCTTCGACGAAACTGCCATGCAGCGCCAAGAGCGTCTGCAACTGCTAAGCGTGCAACTACTCGAGCCGATCACCTCGGCGACTGCGGCCTTGCGTTTAGAGGCAATGGGTGACAAACAGGCGATCGAGGCTCTGACCGTGGGGCTGAATGTAGAAGATCTTGAAGTACGATTCTACGCTGCTGAAGCGCTGGCGTATCTGGACGAGACAGCGGCCGTTGAAACATTGACCCAAGTCGTTCGCAGCGAGCCGGCGTTTCGCGTCGGTGCCCTTGCCGCTTTGAGTGCCATGGACGACGGCGCCGCCTATGACGGTCTGCGGACGCTGTTGGGAGTCAAGAGTGCCGAGACTCGTTACGGAGCCTTTCGAGCAATGACCTCGATGGCTCCCAACGACTCTTTTACGCGTGGTGAAGACATGCAAGGCATGTTCACCTATCACGTACTCGACGTACCTGGGCCGCCCATGATTCACGCTACCAGTAGTCATCGGCCCGAGGTAGTCCTGTTCGGTACGCAACACAAACTGCTTTTGCCATTGGTGTTAGATGCTGGGCCGAAAATCTTGGTCAACGGTCTTGGAAACGGAGAGGGTACCGACAGCGGGCAAATTAAGGTGAGTCAATTCGGGCGGGCAACGCAGCAACGCACTGTTTCGACCAACGTCGAGGACGTTATTCGCGCCATCGTTGAACTAGGCGGCACGTACCCCGACGTGGTGCAGATGTTGCAACAGGCGAAAAAGTCGGGAGCACTATCGAGCCGGTTTCGAGTGAATGCGCTACCCGAAGGGGGACGCGAGTTTTTGAAAGGGGAATCGCGAGTTGCAAGTCGCAAGTAGTGGATTTCGAGCGGTAGGTGGTGAGTGGTGAACATACTGCTAATCCGTCGGCCATATTTATCTAACCCAACAACCAGCCACTCACCGTCACTCACCCATTGTCATGCTTAAAGCACTCGAACTCAACGGTTTTAAGAGCTTTGCAGATCGCACTCGGTTTGAATTTCCCGAGGGGATCACTGCGGTGGTAGGGCCGAACGGGTCAGGCAAGTCGAACGTAGTCGACGCGATAAAATGGGTGCTCGGTTCGCAGAGTGCGAAGGCGATGCGCGGCAAGGAGATGACCGATGTCATCTTTAGCGGAGCCAGTGGACGAGGGCAGACAAACGCTGCTGAGGTGACGTTGACGTTTGACAACGCCGCAGGCATTCTCGACCACGACGCCGACGAAGTACAGATCACCCGTCGTGTTTACCGGAGTGGAGAGGGCGAGTATCTCATCAATCGTCAGCCTTGCCGGCTACGCGATATTCGTGAAGTTTTTGCCGGCACCGGCGTGTCGACCGGGGCTTACAGTATTATCGAACAGGGTAAAGTCGACGCTCTGCTGCAATCCTCGCCCAAAGAACGCAGGCTCATCTTTGAAGAAGCTGCTGGAGTCAGTCGTTTTAAACTCAAACGCGAAGAGGCAACCCGCAGGCTCGAAAGGGTCGAACAAAATCTACTGCGGCTAAAAGATATCGTCGATGAACTTGACTCGCGGCTAAAAAGCGTGCGGTCGCAGGCTGGCAGAGCACGCAAGTTCAAGGAAGAATCAGATCGACTCAAGCTGTTGCGGACCGAAGTGGCGCTTGCCGATTGGCAACGGATTACCGCTTTGCTTCGTGAGCAAGAGAAAATTGCTGCCGAGCTGACCGTCGAACGGCAAACGTTGCAGGAACAAGTTGCCGAGTGCGACGGGCAACTGGTGGAGGCAGAAGAAGCCGCCGAGACGATGCAACGGCAGGTACAGGAGGCCAACAGCAAGGCGGCAGCGGTTCGCGAACAAATCGCTCAAGCCGAGTCGACGCGGCGAAGCCAGTTGGCTCGCAGCGACGAGCTACGTCAAGAGTCGAAGCGGTTGCAAAACCAATTGCTGACCATGACCTCTCGTGCAGGAAACTCGCAGCAACTCGTTGCCGAGACCGATGCCGAACTAACGGCGGCTCAGTTGCAGTTCGAGGAACACAATCAAAGCGTCCAAGCGAAGCAAGCCGAGCTAGATTTGGTGGTACAAGCATTGCAAACGTGCCGCAAAACACTTGCCGATAGTAGGCAGCGTCACACTACGATTGTCGGCGAAGTGTCGCAGCTCGAAACGAAACTACACACGCTCGAAACGCAGCGCACCACGGCGCAGGCACTTTTCGAACGGTTGCATGTGCAGGTCGAACATTTAGAGAGTGTGCGAAGCCAACTGACGACCCAGGTCGAAGCTGCTGAACGCGAGCTTCAACAAGCCCGCGAAGAGTATCAACAATCGCAATCGCAAATCGCCAGAACCGAGGCGAAGCTACGCGACGATCGTCAGCAGCTGGCCAAGGCACAGCGTGAAAAGACTGATTTACTAAAGCGACTAACGAGCGGGCAGGCACGCGCTACGGTACTTGAAGAGCTGGAAAGACGGCTCGACGGACTTAGTGGCGGAGCGAAGGAAGTGTTGCGATTGTCTCGTGAAGAACCGAACGGGGTGTTTGGTAAAGTGCGTGGGCTAGTGGCCGATTTGCTGCATGTCGATGCCGATACCGCGACGCTAGTCGAGACAGCGCTTGGTCATTTAGCGAACTCGCTGGTAGTCGAGGAGATTGATCCGGTAGTGTTGACGATGTCGGAAAAAGATTGGGCCGGTCGGACAAGATTTTTACGTCTCGATGTTCCGCTGGCGGCGAGTGCTGTCGACCGAATCGATTTGTCAGGCGAGCTTGGTGTCGTTGGCCGGGCAGACTCATTCGTTGAGACAGTGCCTGACCTGTCGACATTGCCAAGGCGGTTGCTAGGGCGATACTGGTTTGTCGATAATCTACAAACGGCGGTTCGGCTGGCCAGCGGAGTTGGGCGTGGTCTCAGCTACGTAACGGTCGTGGGCGAAGTGGTCGGAGCTGATGGCACACTAACCGTCGGGCCAAGGCAATCGACATCGGGACTGCTATCGCGACGGAGCGAGCTGCGAGCACTTGTTGACGAGATCGCAGAGCTGGAGCAGCGCAGCTCGCAGCTCGAAGCTCGCAATTCGCAACTTGAATCAGAGATCGAAGCGACCGACGACGAGTATCAGCAAATCAGCGAGAAAAATCAGAGCGTATCACACCGATACAACGAGTCGAAGCTCAAGAATGCCTCGCTAGGACAGCGCGTTGAGGAGGCCGAGCGGCAGTTGCTTTCGGCACGCGAGGAGTTTGAGACGGCGAAAAGCGAGGAGCTAATAGCCAGGGACGAGACCACAAGCTTCGGCAAACAGCTAGCGCTGCTCAAGACCGAGCAAGCTGAGCTTGAAAAGCAGATCGACGGCCGGACGATGCAGAGCAATCAACTCGAAGGGCAAGTCGACACACTCGGTCAACAGGTTACCGATCATCGTGTCGCGTTGGCACGATGCGAGCAGCGTCGAGACGGTCTCTTACGGCAGACGCAGCAGCAATTGCACGACCACGAAGAACATGATCGAGCCTTGCAAGAAACTCGCGATCGCGAGGCGGAATCGCGAGAGCAAGGATTGAAACTTGAGCAATCGGTTCTCACACTCAACAGCGAACTGGCCGAACTATACCATGAAAAAGAATCGCTCGTCCAGCAACTCAATCAACAAAGTGAAAGCCACGAAGTTCGCCGTCTACAGCGAACAACCGTTCTCCGTCATGTCGATGCCCTGCGCGCAAAGCTACTTGAGGTGCAAGGCCGCCTGCAACAAGTCGAACTCAACCTCCAGCAACTCGACCACCAGCGTAGCGACGTGTCGACACGAATGAAGGACGACTATGCGATCGAGCTGGTGGTGCTGGCGGCAGAAACAGGTCGTGGGCAGCAGGTAGTGGCTAGTGAAGATGACACTACGAAGCAGGGTACTAACAATCGCTCACTGCCAACAGTCCATCCCCGCGAAGCGATTGACGCAGAAATCGCACAGCTCAAGCAAAGGCTCCAAGGCATCGGACCCGTCAACCTGGAATCGCTCTCCGAACTCGAGGCCGTCGAAGAGCGACACTCGACATTATTTGAGCAATACGAAGACCTCAAATCGGCAAAGGCCCGTCTGCTGACGTTAGTGTCACAAATCAATACAGAGAGCCGACAGATTTTTGTCGAATCACTCGATGTAATCCGCGGACACTTTCAAGAACTCTACGGTAGCCTGTTTGGTGGTGGAGAGGCCGATATTATTTTAGAGGCGAGTGAAGCAAAAGATGAAGCCCTCGCAGAAAATTCACAACTATCAACTCGCGACACAAATCTCGCATCCGACCCTTTAGAGTGTGGTATCGAAATCGTCGCTCGCCCGCCTGGCAAGCAACTGCGAAACATCACGCTTCTGTCAGGTGGCGAGCGAACGATGACCTGCGTGGCTCTGCTGCTGGCTATCTTTCGCAGCCGCCCAAGCCCGTTCTGCGTGCTGGACGAAGTTGATGCGGCGCTCGATGAAGCAAATATCGATCGATTTGTAGAAGTCCTCAAGCAGTTCATGAGTACCACGCAGTTCGTCGTGGTGACGCACTCGAAGAGGACCATGTCGTGCGCTGACACGCTCTATGGCGTAACTATGCAGGAGTCAGGTGTCTCGAAACGCGTCTCGGTCCGTTTCGAGGACGTTTCAGCCGATGGCAACATTCGTCAAGCAGCGTAACCCGAGACGCGAAGGGCGAAACGCGAGTGAAGTCGCAAACGCGTCTACTTTAGATCCACTGACCAATAAGCAGCGTCGAGAAAAGTCTTCCAACTAGCATACTTGGGATTGCCTAGCTTGATAGAAAGCAACGGACTACGCTTTGGGCGTACGGGCTTGCAAATCAGCTTCATATTTGCTTGCTTGGGAGTACGGCCTCCTTTGCGAACGTTGCATTTCACACAGGCACAGACCAAATTCTCCCAACTCGCACCTCCACCCAGGCATGTTGGAGTTACGTGATCGAGACTCAGCTCGCTCGTCGAAAACTTTTTGCCGCAATACTGACAACGGTTTGCATCTCTGGCAAAAATATTGCGGCGATTCAGACGCACCCGTTGCTTTGGTAGGCGGTCGTAATAGAGTAAGCGCAGCACACGAGGCACGCAGACTTCGAAGTTGACGCTCCGTACCCAATCTTCCTCGGGCTTCTTAAAATCAGCCTTGAGTTCACTGATTTCACGCCACGAATCAAAATTGTAATTAGCGTACTGTCCACCTTCGATGTGGATAACCTCAGCCAGTTCGTTGAGCAAGAGTCCAAACGCTCGACGGACACCGACTACATGCACGGCCATGTATTGCCTGTTGAGTACCAGGACGCTTGCATTGAGACCACTAGCCGCAAGGGCAGACATAACGCCAATCCTTCCATTTTCTTCGTGCCAGGTTTCTTTGCAGATACAGACACCGGCAAATTCACAGCCGAGTCAAATCAGCAAAATTTATCTCCTGCGGCCACAGCCGCCCTACAATTTCAGCGCAATCTTTATTGGCCAATGCATACGGTCACAGCGGAAACTACGCCTGTCGCCAAAACCGGATCGCAAGGAAGGCGATCGCGCACCATCCAGCGTGAGTGAAACAAATCCTACACACCAGCTAATAACTCACCGGAGAGTCAAAAGTGCATATAGGACTGCCATTTCCATTCGGCATCTAATACAGCTGTCCATTTCTACCACCCTCATTCTAGACGACCTGTGAGGGTGAATCTACCGTTTTTATCTGGCAAGATCCGCACTTTATCGATGGTATTAATCGGCCGAGGAACGTTTTCCTGGTAATTGAGAAGGAGACGCTCACTATTTTACTTAACATTCGCCCTGATAGTTAATCTGCCGCTGCGAGCTGGGCACACTATTTGCGTGAGGTTCTGAGGGAGTGCAGTTCCAAAACTTCTCAATCGCATAGGGAATGTGAAGATTCACTTGCTACCTGCCTAGAGTTGTCGGTACGATAGGAGTAGCTCAGAAGGGTATTCGTTACGCTAGCGGTTTTCTGTTCGCCAGCAGAGAAAAAGACTTTTCTTTTGAGTTGCATTCTGAAAATTATCTATTCAGGGGACTTAATGCAATGATTCACTACACGTGTGACTGCTGCAAACGTAGAATTGATTCAGCAGACGAGCTTCGCTATATCGTGCGACTGGAAGTTTATGCGGCTCTCGACCCTCACGGAGACGAAGCGGACGACGACCGAGATCATTTGCAGGAAATCCAGGAAGTGCTAGAACGACTGGACGACCCTGGCGAGGAAGTTTGCGACGAAGTTTACCACCAGAAGCGTTTCGATCTTTGCAGCGATTGCCGACAGCGTTTTGTCCGAGATCCACTGGGTCGTCCAACGAACACGCATTTCGATTTCAGCAAAAACTAAGTCGCAAGTCGCGAGCCACTCATTGGGGACCTGCCTCTAAAAATCGCAATCCGCAAATCCCCTTTCGCGTCACAAAACTAGCACTCAAAGTCTTACTATGCCGGGTCGCATTCGTCGCAATCGCTGGCCAAAATCAATCGCGTATTTTATTGCTTTGCTAGTTTTTGTTGGTGGCTGGTGGTTGGAAGATCGCTACCTTGAGCCAGCAGGTTGGCAGCGTCCTCGAGGTCAACTCAGCACCGGCGAATACGCTGTCCAACGTGTCATCGACGGCGACACAATCGTCCTAGTGCGGAATGATTTACGCGTACGTTTACAGGGAATCGATACTCCTGAAACCGTCCGAGAAAATACTCCAGTTGAGCCTTGGGGGCCTGAAGCAAGCGACTACACCAAGCAATTCATCGCTGGCTCAAACGGGCGTGTGCAGATCGTAATCGATGGCGAACCTGTAGACCGGTACGGTCGGCATCTGGCCTTTGTCTGGCACGACGGGCGTTTGCTGAACGAAGAACTGGTGCAGCAAGGCCTCGCACAAGCCAAAACATCTTTCGACTTTAGCCAGTCGATGAAGGAACGTCTCTGGCAGGCACAGCTCCAAGCACAGTCTGCTCATCTTGGCATTTGGAATTCGCGCAGTGTAAGTGTACACGACGGTAATTAACGCATCGGGAGGAATTCTTATCCTTGCGATGGGTCCAAGGTGCCTACGATAGCCAACTGCTGATCAATCCTCGATAAAGCGGATTGGACTTCCAATGGGCCATGACTAATCGTACACAAAAAAATAAGACAATAGCCTGCTAGCGACTGAGAAGATACCCTCAGGAGGCAATCTCAGAGATTCAACATAAAGTGTTTATTCAGAACAAGTTACAGCTAAATTTAACTCAGAAACAGCTCCATGGTTGATCAGCAAATCGGGTTGATGCGGAGAGGCTAACCCTCAGATATCTTGGGATCCAGTACGAAAATAGTAGACAAATGGTTGCAACTGTACGGCTAACTATTACAGTAACAGTTACACGGATGCGGCAGCGCTCGGCTTTCGTGAGTTCGGATAGTTCTTGGGCAGAGTGAATCTCGACTGAAACCGTCGTCCTTCGCACTGCTTGGCTTGGCCGGACTGGCTCTGGTTGTCCGACGCCGCTATTAGGGCCATCTGGCTTCCGCTTTTTGCTTCGTCGTCAACAATTGAAAATCCGCAGAGAGGTTGAGCTTGGCTCAACCTCTCTATTGTTGGTTGGTGCTGGCATAGTTGAACGGCGCGCGTTGCTACTGGGCGAAACACCTATCCTAGAAGTAAGTCCTCTCCCTTATTTGCAGAATGTTACGCTATGTTCTATTCCCATCGTAAGATTGTTATTCAGGCACTCTTCATGACTGCATGGATTGTTCAGGCAAATTGTTTGGTCGTCTGCGCCGATGACTTGGCCAGTGAACAGAGCAGCAAAGCACTCAGTGAAAAACAGCTTGGAGATCGCGAGTTTTCTCCCCTTCGTGACGGAAAGTGGATTGGGCAGGGCATTTCTTACGGTCCTTATCGCGAAGGAGAATCGCCTGGAGGTCTCCTTCCTACAAGCGAAGAAATCACAGAAGACCTAAAGCTGATTTCAAAACGCTGGAATCTCATTAGGATTTATGGTTCGAACGAAGTAGCTGAAGACGTATTGAAAATCATTCATGAGAAGAATTTACCCGTAAGAGTGATGCTGGGTGCCTGGATCAGCTGTGAGACCGCATCTGAGACTCTTTCCGCTGGGGACGCGCAATCCGCCACGCGTTCGAATCAAGAGGAAGTCGCGCAGTCCGTTCGCTTAGCGAACGCCTATCCGGAGGAAGTAATCGCCGTGAGTGTTGGCAACGAGACCCAAGTATATTGGTCCGGCCACCGCACTGACCCGGAACTACTGATCCGATACATTAGAGCCGTGCGAGAAGGGACTTCCGTGCCGGTAACTACGGCCGACGACTTCAATTTCTGGAACAAGCCCGAGAGCAAGGCGGTTGCGGCAGAAGTCGACTTCATCGTCACTCACGTTCATGCTATGTGGGCGGGACTTCTACCCTCGACGGCCATGCAGTGGACCGAGGAGATCTACGACCAAGTTTGTGCTTATCACCCCAAAAAGATGGTAGTGATTGGCGAGGCGGGTTGGGCGACCCAAGTACACAATGAGGGAGAGCAAGCAAAGCTCATCAAGGGCGAGGCGAGTGAAGCGGCGCAACAACTTTATTATCAGCGATTTACCGACTGGGCAGAGAAAGAGAAAATTTGCACTTTCTTCTTCGAGGCCTTCGACGAATCTTGGAAGGGCGGGCCCCATCCGGACGAGGTGGAAAAGCATTGGGGGCTGTTCAACATAAATCGTACGCCAAAAGCAGCGATGAGTAATCTCGATTAGACGTACGCGATTTGAAAACCTTCGTCCGAACTTCAAATTTTCCAAAACTATTCAAGTGATAAACCAAATGAGTACACAAGCTCTACACGATTCCGCCACCAAGGGGAAGTTCGTGAAAATTGACGGTCACGATTTCTATCAGATCTTGAACCATGACCAAATGGCTCCCTTCCTAATGAGCATCGTCAGCTCGAACGATCACTGGATGTACGTCTCTTCGACCGGTGGCTTAACTGCAGGAAGAGTGTGTGCTGAGAACTGCCTGTTCCCCTACCAAACGGTTGACCAACTGCACGATAGCTATCGACATGCCGGTCCAATCACACTGATTCGATATCGGGATAGCGACTCCAATCTTGCCGTCTGGCAGCCTTTTTCAGACGGCGTGACGGGTGCAGCGTTTGGTCCGCGCAGATTGCTAAAGCACGTAACTGGCGACCAGGTGATCTTTGAGGAGGAGCACGAATCGCTGGGGTTGATTTTCCGCTACAGTTGGAGGACCTCAGCGCAGTTTGGCTTTGTGCGTACGTCGACGATTGAGAACATAGGATTAATGGAAAGAGAAGTGGAAGTTCTCGACGGACTTCAAAATCTCTGCCCGAGCGGTGTGCCTCTGTCGACCTATCAG
>JAJDEE010000256.1 GCA_029259975.1 Planctomycetota bacterium | reverse complement strand
CTTGTTTTCCTTCTAGGCCCGTTCGTTAATTGCCGCTCGCAGCAGTCGAAATTGGGAGGTCATTAGGCTGATCGCCAAATTGTGCTGTGCTTGGTTCTTGCTGATCTCAGCGACCTGTTGTTCGATGCTTACGTTGCTGTCGTCGTGGTACAAAATGCTTTTTACCGATTCGCGGACTTCGTTCATGCCGTCGTGTCCCGTTACAGTCGACCGGCCGGCCAACTGGGCATTGATCGCAAAGGTTGGCGACTGGGCAGCTTCGCGGCGGTGTTCAATGGCTTCCTGCAAACGTTCTTGGAACTGGGCGGGAGATATGTCGCGTGTCTTGTATCCTGGTGTATCGAGGTTGGCGATATTTCCTGCCAACACTCCGTGTCTAGCCTGGGTGAAATTTACCACCTGCTCTAGCACTGGTACTGTGGAAGAGTCAAATAAGGATGACAACATTTTTGACCTCGTGGGCAAGCCCCGTTTTGTTCTTGGCAACTTGTGTGCCATTCTGGTAATTGTCGATTTTATCTACTCTACGCAATTTTCTTATCTCCACGAACGGCAGCCTGATCTCCGCTACCGGCAAAAGCTGCCGCTGGCTGTGGCACATTTTGCCGATCTGGCTTTCGGAACATGCTGGGGACTTCGGCAAAACTTTTCGCTCTCGGGGCATAGCCATAAGAGCGAAGCTTGCCGCTGAGCGTTCTTACGCCGATGCCAAGTGCCTCGGCGGTCCTAACGCGGTGCCCGTCAAAATGTTCGAGAGTCGCAACAATCATTTTACGTTCCATTTCTTCCAAACTCGTACCGACCGGAAGCTCCGCCGGCTCCGCCGCGTTACCTCCCATCTCTTCAGGCTGTTCCAACCAGGGTCGCAATTCAGCAGCATCGATTGGACTACCATGATTAAGTACACAAGCGCGTGTGATAATGTTTTCTAGCTCTCGAACGTTGCCGGGCCAGTCGTATTGGGTGAACAGCTGACGGGCATCGTCCTCAAGCTGGCATGGCTGACGACCTAGTCGCTCTGCAGCGTGAGCAAGAAAAAAATCGGCTAACAGCTGCACATCGTCCCCGCGGTCTCGCAGAGCTGGCATGACAATCGGTACGACTGCTAAGCGGTAGTAAAGATCCTGACGAAAATTCCCAGCAGCAATCTCGGTCTGCAAATCGCGATTCGTGCTGGCGATCACTCGCACGTCGGCCTGTACAGATTCGCTGCAGCCAACCCGTTCATAGGTTTTTTCTTGTAGCACCCGTAGCAATTTCGATTGCAACGACAGATCGATCTCGCTGATTTCATCGAGCAAGATTGTGCCGCCTTGGGCCAACTCAAATCGGCCAATGCGATCGTCGTCTGCGCCTGTAAAGGCTCCTCGACGATGACCGAAAAGTTCGCTCTCGGTCAATTGCGGTGACAGGGCAGGGCAGTTCAAACTAACAAGCTCTCCCGCTGTACGCCGGCTCAATGCGTGAACCGCACGTGCGACTAACTCTTTGCCAGTACCGCTTTCGCCGCAGATTAGCACGGTTTCTTCGGTCGGGGCGATCTGCTGAATCCGACTGCGAAGTTCGCACATGACTGGGCTATCGCCAATCATACCAAGCAAACTATCCGCCATCAACGACGCACCGTTGTCAGTGATCGCCTCTGGTGCAATCAGACTACCACGCTTGATCGCGTTGGCTACCAACTCTTCCAATTGGACAACGTTGAACGGTTTTTCGAGATAGTCAAACGCCCCATGTCGCATTGCTTCGACCGCCGAGGAGATGGTGGCGTGGGCCGTAATCATCAACACTTGGGTCGTCAGTCGACGGCTGCGTATCTCGCGAATAAATTCCAAACCGTCCATGCCAGGCATTTGCAGGTCGGTAATCACTAGGTCAAACGCTTCTTGCTCCAAGCAGGGAAGCGCCTCCATCGGACTACCCAACCCCTTTACCGTGTACCCGGCATGGCGCAGTACGTCGGCTACCGATTCACGCGCGGCAGCGTGATCGTCGACGACGAGCACTCGGTACGGAGTTTTTGATCGTGTGGATCGAGTCATGCTGCTGCTCTCATCGTATGACGAGGAATTTCAATGGTGAAGGCTGCCCCGCCTTCAGGGCAATTGGACGCGGTGACCCGTCCGCCGTGCGATTCGGCGATGCGCTGCACGATTGCCAGCCCCAGGCCCGTACCGGTCGCCTTGGTCGAGTAAAAGGGTTCGAACAGATGTTGCAATTGCTCAGAGGTCAGCCCCGGTCCGCTGTCAGCTATTTCTAACTCGAAACCTCGAGGACCGTCGAACGAAGTAATCACTAGTTCTCCACCATCTGCCAACACGTCCAACGAGTTGAGTATCAGATTGAGCATTGCCCGACGAATCATCTCTCGATCGGCACTGAGATGCGTTTTGGGGGCAACGTCCGTGACCACCCGTATCGATTGGGCGTCGAGCTGCGGACCAATAGCTTCGCAAACCTCGTCGACAAGTTCGCGGATAGAAAAAGCCCGCCAATCTGGCGCGCGGTCAGTAGTAAAATTCAGAAGGTCGTTCACGGTAGTATCCAGGGCAGTAAACCCGGCCTCCACCTTGGTTAGAATGGTGCTGCTTTCAGCGTCGCTCGAAAGACGGCGTTTCAACAAACTTATGTAAAGTGTAACGGGAACCAAACTGTTGCGTACTTCATGTGCCACATGAGCCGCCATGCGTCCTATGTCTGCAAGTCGATTCTTGCGGGCCAACTCGCGATTCTTTTCTGCCAGCTCATCATTAAGTCGGCTTACTTCCGCTTGCAGAACCTCGTGGGTCTCTTGTAACCGTAGGGTTGCTTCGTTCCAGGCAGCCAAAATCGCTTCCAGACCTGCGTCCGACGGTAGCGCCATTGCCGGCTCCATTTCTGGCTCGCGATAAATTTGTAGTGGTTCTGACATATCGTGGTTCACAGTGTGTTACTTCTTATGCGTCCGACTGAAGGTCGAGCTGCTGCCCTTGTCCTGGGTTTGAGAAAGAGGCACTCGGTAAGGGGACAACGATGGAATTCGGTATGTGATGTGGTCCTTGAGGCTTTGAGAGCTGATGGGCCTGATAGGCACCACGAGTGGCGCCGGCGGCTTGGGCTGCTTGTAGTTGACCTGCTACGTGGTCTCGTCGCTCGATCATGTTTTGCTCGTTCTGACGTTCCAGCTCCATCACTTCCCCCAATAATTGTTGGCAGCTTTCTGCTTGCCGAGCGCAGCTGGCCCGCGATTCTGCCGTGGCCCATTGCCGCTGATCGGGATCTTGTTCGTGGTAGGGTGCGAGCGCTAGCTCGATCGATTGCAAGGCTGCGATAAGTTGATTTTTCGCGGCGATCATTCGCAGTAGAGACCCCATGTCGCCTGTGGCTATCAAATCTGCTTGCTTCTGCCCGAGATCGCGCATTTGCAACAGGCAGCGTTGACGCTTGTCAATCAAGTCAGCAAGGTTTGTCGTTGATAATGAATTCACGTTGGTTGTCCGTCGCGAGCGATTGTTGGTTTTTCTTGAGGAGAAACTACCAGGCGCTCATTTCGTTGAGGAGCATATCCCAGGCCTGACGAGAAAAGTTGGTGGCAATTTTGAAATCAGTATCTTCTGGCAACCGTCCCAAAACGAGCTTTGCTTGTTCGATCGTTCCCTTTGCTTTTACCGGCTTGTTGAGCCGGCGATAACAATTTGCGATGTGCACAAAACTTTCCAGTACCGAGGGTTCATTCTGATAAAGAGTCGAGATATTCGCGTAAGCTTTGCGGGCCTCTTCGTAGCGTTTTAGTTGAAACAGGACTGAACCCTGCATCATATAACAGTTTCGTAGCAACATTCGCTCCAGCTCGTTGCTATCAACATGGCCTTTTAGTGTTAGCAGTCGCTGGACCTGGAGATAATTGTCTAGCGAGTTCAGTAGGTTCTTGTCTCGTAGCTTGCGATTTTTTAGTCGTTCATTCTCAGTTTTCGCATCTATTGCGAGCAGTGCTGGTTTTTTTGAGGCATTGTGATACGAACGCGCGATCGTGTAGCGTGCGAATAAGGCTTGCTGAGCGTCAGGGTAACGCCGCACAGCTTCGTCTAATATATCTACCGCTTGATAGTATTGCCCT
>JAJDEE010000255.1 GCA_029259975.1 Planctomycetota bacterium | reverse complement strand
CAAAGACCCAAGGGCTGGCAGCTTCTACCGCCGGGCGATGCGACGCTGACGCGACGGGTCAAAGCGGGCGGGCCGAGTTGGACGGTGCAGGAGAAAAAGGGGCGTCGTACATTTTCTCGTGGGGTTTGGGCGCCGGCGGAGCGGATTGCGGAAGTAAAACGTGCGCTGGAGGCTGAGCGATCAACAGACGCGTATGCCAAGCGTCGTCAGGCCGAGGCGAAACGCCGTGACTGCAAACAGGCGGCGTATGTCGATGACTTTCGCGGGGCGATTCTTTCATTTCTCGACTTTGCGCCGTGTCATTGCGATTTAGCTGCGGGATTGGCGGAGGCGGTGGCAACGCACGCAACGCCGATCGGTAGTGGAACGGTCGCGCGGACGCAGCGGATTCCGATTGAACGTCGCGCCGAATCGGCGGTCATTGCCTGGCTACGGCACCAAACCACCGCGTACGACGATATGAAAATCGCTCGCGTCAAAGGAAAACGTCGCGAAGTGCGCCGGATGTTGGCTGAACAATCGCGGCGACTGCTGGCTGAGTACCGCGATGGAGACCTCGTCGATCCGCAGCAATGCTTGTTGCGACGAGCGCTCCTTAGCCGTTAGAATCAGTACTCACCCATCGAGAATAACTCGCGAGGACTTCCGAGTGTCTGATTCGCACAACCGTAGTTTGCAAAAGGCTGATTTGAAAACATTCGACGACTTACTTGCTTCTTCCGATTTCGAGGATCCGAAATACGTCACTCGCTTGGTCGAGAGTCTCCTCACGGGAGCAGGCCAGGCAGGTGCGAGTGACTTGCACTTTCAACCAACTGGCCAAGGACTACAACTCAAGTGGCGAGTAGATGGTGTGTTGCAACCGGTCGGCGTGGTCCCAGCGCAAGTCGCCGATAACGTCGTCGTGCGGCTCAAGGTGCTGGCGAAGCTGCTGACATACCAAACGCATTTACCGCAAGAAGGGCGAATCGCCCAAGAAGATTTCCCGCTCGACATACGTATCAGCACCTTCCCGACTGTGTTTGGCGAAAAAGTCGTGGCCCGGTTCTTGCCCACCGGCGCAGTGTCCTACGATCGCGTGGGTGATCTTGGTTTGCCAGCAGAAACTGTGGAGGCAATTTTAGCAGCGCTATCGCAAACGTCGGGCATCTTGCTCATCGTCGGCCCAGCGGGTAGCGGCAAAACCACGACTGCCTACGCCTGCTTACGCGAGATCTTGTCGAGTAGCCCAGAACAGCGAAATATCGCCTCGATGGAAGACCCCGTCGAAGTGATCCTCGACCAAGTAGCGCAATCCGAGGTTGCCGAATCGGTCGGTTTTGATCTAACCTCTGGGTTGCGTTCGCTCGTGAGGCAAGATCCCGACGTAATTTTTGTCGGCGAGATACGCGACCCGGAGACAGCCAGCATTGCACTACAAGCCGCACTCACGGGCCAGTTGGTCATCACCACATTTCATGCTCCCGACGCATCGGCAGCAATGAGCCGCCTAGCAGACATGGGTGTTCCCGCCTATGTACTGCGCAGCGCAACAAATTGTGTCTTGGGACAACAGCTGGTGCGCCGGCTATGTGATTGCGCAAAGCTATGCCCTGAGACTGATTCACATCAGTCGAATCTCGGCTTGCGAGTTGAGACGTGGCGGCTTCCCCAAGGCTGCCCAGAATGCCGACAGTCGGGCTACCGAGGCCGACAACTGGTCGCCGAACTACTCGACTTGAAAGTTTCTGAGGTGGCTTCGCAAATTTCATCGGAGATCGATGCTGCTCAGCTACGCTCTGCCGCCGCCGCCCACGGCATGAAAACACTCTATCACCAAGCCGTCGAACTTGTCCAAACCGGCAAAACAAGCCCTGCCGAAGTCGTTCGCGTGTTTGGAATCACTGATCGGCAGGACGAGCTGAAGATTCGATCAAAAAAATAAGCCTCGTTGCCATGATTTCTTGGGGATTCAGGCACAAGTCGCTATAATGCGAGAGCTTTCCGGGGAGGATTTTATACGATTCGGATGGTTTTGGAACAACCAAGAGCGAAGAGGCCTGTGTGCAAACAGTAACTCTCGAACAATTGATCGCGCTCAATCGAGAGATTAGCGCGCTGTCGGCGGCCGGCGTGCCGCTTGCGGAAGGCTTAGTGCGCGTTGCCAACGATTTTTCTGGCCCGACGTCTGAATTATCGCACCGACTGGCCGAGCGGATCGAGTCGGGAGCAAAGCTAGACGCGGCCTTGGAAGCTGAGGGCGACGCGATACCCAAATCGTACCACGCCCTGGTGCAAGCAGGTTTACAGTCGGGCCGATTGACCGCGGCCTTGGAAGGTTACACCCATACGGCGACACGAATGGCAGAGCTGCGTCGTGTTGTAGGACTAGCGACGCTATATCCCATCTTCTTGTTGGTGACGATATGGATACTTTTCTTGTTTCTCAGCAATGTCGTACTGCCCAGTTTTGACTGGCTTGAAATCAACGATCAGTTTTGGGTGCAGCCGTTGCGGCTTTCGTTTTTTCAGACCGGAAATACATTGCGCTGGCTGTTGTGGGGGCTGATGCCGCTGGTACTGGTCGGCTTCACTTGTTTTTGGTGGCGGCGTTCAGCCGTGGCGGCTGAAGCGAACACAACCGGATCGCGGAGTTGGCTAGGCTGGATTCCTGGCATTGCACGTGTTCGCCAACTAAGCGGCGAAGCCAATTTCGCCGACTTACTGCGACTGTTCGTCCAGCAGCGAATGCCGCTGTCTGCGGCGATTCCATTGGCGGCCGAAGGTAGCGGCCTGATGGTGTCGTCCGCAGAAATTTGTGGCTTAGTGACCCATCTTGAATCGGGTCAGCCTTTGGGAACCAAGACGCCCGTATTCCAAAAACTCCCCTCCTTGATTCGCGTGGCCTTGCTCACCAATCGCGGCCCCGAGACGCTAGACAGCGGCCTCCGGCGCGCTGCGGACAGCTATCACGAACGCGCTCAAAATTGGTCGCAAGGCATGGCTTTTTATTTGCCAATAACGGCCACCGCACTCCTGGGCGGTACCTCTGTTGGTGTTTATGCAATTTTGTTGCTCCAACCTTACATTGCCACCCTGCACGAAATTGCACTCTGGTAGAGGTAGTTATATGTCGAAAGCAGAAAAAGCACCGATTCGTGGCAAACTCTCTGCCCAACAAGCTGGCCTGCTGCTAGACGAACTTGCGGCAGGTGTGGCGGGGAAGGAGCCGCTCGATGAAATTTTCCGAGCTCTCGCCGACGACCTGTCCGATCGCCGGTTGCGTGCGGTCGCAGCTCATCTGGCCGATCAATTGGAAGAAGGCGCCGACATGGAAACCGCCACCGCTTCGTTATCGACCGTATTGCCAGCCCATATGCAGCGTGCCTTGGCGATTGGCACCAAATCGGGAAATCTCTCTGGCATCTTGGCCGGTTTATCTGAGAGCGAACTAGCGCGCAAACGCATGCAACGTGGTCTGCGTTCGGCGTTGGCTTATCCGTTGTTGGTACTCACAATTTTGACGCTTGTGTTGTTTTTTTTCTCGCTCACGGTGGTCCCCTATTTCGCAGAGATCTACGCCGACTTCGAGCTGGACTTGCCTAGTGTGACTATCTTCGTAATCACCGTTGCCGCAACTTTGCCACGCGTTTTTCTGGCGCTCGCCGTTTTTGTCCTCGTCCTTGCAGTTGTCAGTATCTGTCTAGCCAATACGCGATTCTTGCATTGGGTGCGTACATCCCTGCCATTATTGGGCCGCGCATGGCTATGGAGCGGCCAGCACGAATTTGCCACACTCATGGCAACGCTAACACATCAGCAAGTCCCCGCTCCCGAAGCCTTGGCCTGCGCTGCTGAGTCGCTACGAGATCGCAACCTGGCGTGGGCGGTGCGGCGGGTTAGCGAAAAATGCGAGCAAGGAGCCACGCTAAGCCAAAGCCTGCAAGAATCTATTCATTTCGAGCCGACGTTGACTTCGCTAACCGGGTGGGGCGAAGCTCATCAGATGCTTTCCAAATCACTGCGAGAGGCAGCCGACACCTATGAATTGCAAATGCAGCTCCATGTCCAATTCCTGCACCGCATACTGCCGCCCTTGATGCTTACGTTTGTAGCGAGCACTTTGTTTCTGTTGATTGCTTCCTTAATGATCCCACTGGTCGGTTTAATCAATGGTTTATCATGATTTGATTTCCAACACTGTTTGATAGAATAACCTCGATCCCATAACAAATTTATGGAACAAATACTTTACGCCTGCTTAGTTTTGCTTCCGTTAGGGCTTAGCCTGCGGATGTCGCTACGCTTGCTTTACGGCGCTCGCGGTCCGCAAGTAGGCGATCCGATTTATCTGGTCGTCAATATTGGATGTTGGGCCTTAACGATCATTCCGCTAACCGTCTTGATAGTTGTTGGCGCCAACTGGCTGAGCGGTTTTCTGCTTATGGTCGCTGCCTTGTCTGGGCTGGAATTGATTCTGGCGCGGCGCGCCATGCAACGCCGATCGGCCTGGGACCTGTTGACCGGCACACTTGGCGCTCGACAGCCGGCGCCGGCTGCGCTGCGCAATCATCAAGGGCGTTTCACAGGCATCGTTGGTCGCTCTTTTCGGGAACTTGTGCAAAACCTGGAGCAAGGTGCCGATTTGCGATCCGCGATCGGACAACATCGTAGCGCACTACCCGACGAAGCCCAAGCTTATGCCGCCATCGACGCTATCGATAACGCGACTCATGGCGAGCATGATACACCGACTGCGCCTCGACGGAATCTTCTCGAAGACGCGATGCAGAATGTTGCCGGTCAGCAGCTTTTTCAGCGTTTTACTTACTTGTTTTTCGTGCTGCTAATCATGCTCGGTATCGTCTCCTTTGTCATGATCAAGATTGTCCCTTCCTACCAAGCAACTTTCGACGACTTCGGTCTCGACTTGCCGTCAGTTACAGTTTACCTCATCGCCACCAGCGAGCTGTTTAGCGCTGGGGGAGTAACAGCGATAGTATCGCTCTGTTTCGCTGGATTTTTTCTCGCGGGCCTGTTCGCCGCAGTGATGTATTTGTGCGATGTTGCCGTACTCAGGCCGATCGCCGATCGCTTGCTTTTTTCCAAGCATCGCGCCCTGGTTTTGCGACTGCTGGCGATTGCTATCGAACGAGGGCAACCACTTGCTACCGCTACACAACAACTTGCTGAGGGCGTGCAGCGCTATCCGAGTCGGTTTGCTCGCCAACGATTGCGGCTAGTTCATCGAGCGATCTCTGCAGGACGCGATTGGCGAGAGGCGATGCGCGGGGCTTCGTTTATCAAAGCTACTGACCTGCCAATTTTGGAAACCGCACAACAGACAGGCAATCTGCCTTGGGCTTTGCGTTTGTTGGCAGATCAAAAAATCCGAATGATGATTTTCCGCTGGTCTGCGTTTGAACAAATCGCCTTTCCTATCACCATCCTAATGGTTGGATTGCTCGTCATGTGGGTCTGCGTGGCGCTGTTCCTGCCTTTGGTAGACTTGATCTACGGTTTGGTTTAGTTGGTTAAAGAAAGATTTGTAATGACATTGCATGTAAGGAAAAATAGACTCGTCGGTTGTCGAGCCTCGCGTCAAGGCTCATTCATGCTTGAGGTCATTGTCGGCGCTGCCTTGTTGGCCACATTGCTGATCGTGATTAGCCAGATCTTGGTTCGCCTCCATGCTCAGACCGCCTTGGTTGATCGGCACTATGCCGCCCAGCAGTCGCTGGAAAACCTACTCGAAGAGTTTAGCTCTCGAGATTGGGCCGCAGTGAATTCTGAGGCGATCGACGATCTCAACATCTCAGGCGATACGAGCACGAAGCTATTGCACGCGCGGCTAGAGGGCGAGGTCGTCGAATTGGCTGAACCAGTGACAGCAAAACGCATCACGTTGCGGTTACACTGGCAAAGCGTCTCTGGCATCGAACAACGTCCGCTGATCTTAACCACATGGGTTTACCCGCCTGTGGAGAGCAATCTATGACCATGCACAATGCAAGCAACTCGCTGTCTACACGACACGGCACGACACTGATTGAAACAGCGATACTGATTTCGCTTACAGCGGTTTTGTCTGGTATTATCGTTACTGGCATGGCCGCATTGTTTCGTTACAACCGCTCAACCGATCGTCATCATGTACACCAAACTGCGTTACAGCAGATGACAACGGCTTTGCGAGCCGATATTCACGAAGCGTCCCGTTGCCTGTGGAATGCAGAAAGCCAAACCTTGCGTTTAGAGCTGACTGAATCGCGAGTTCTTGAGTACCGCGTAATCAAACAACGCTGGGTGCGTGTCCTCCAGGCAGAGGCGGAACCAATCACGACTTCTTTCGGGCTTGACGAATCGTTTCGCTGCTATTGCCAAGCCGAGCAGTCGAAACGTGGCGAGCTTATCCGAATGACCCTGACGAACCAACCCCTTGAACTCCCCACTGACAAGTTATACGAGGAAAGTGGACGAACCGAGCGAACTCTCCGTAGCGATATCGTCGCACAGGTAGGGCGCCATTTTTCTACGAAGCACCACGAACCTTGAACTTCCAGCTGAACACTACCTGAGAACACCAATCGCCTGAGAATACGCTATGCACTTGTTTCAATACCATCATAATAAACACCGCACACAACGTCGTGGTGTAGCCATCATTATGGTAATCGCCTTCTATGCAGTCGCCGTAGCGATGGTTGGCGTCTGGGTGCGGTCGGCCCTCGACCATCAGCAGCAAGTGCGTCGTTGGCACGAAAAGACACAAGCAACCTGGCTCGCCGAGGCCGGCATGCGACGCGCCGTGGCAAGAATTTCTTACGACGAGCACTACGCTGGCGAGCGCTGGCTAATCGAGTCGGCAAAACTGGGCGGACAATTCTCGGCAGATGTCCTCATTCAGATTGAGCCAGTAGAGGAAATCCCCAACCTCATCAGAATCATAGCCACCGCTCATTACCCCGCCGGCGAGCAGAAACGTACTCAGTCTACGATGACCTTGAAATATAGCCTGCCCACAAAAACCGAGACTACCGGAGAATCATCATGAAGCAAAACAAAGCACGTGGTTTTACCTTGGTCGAGTTGTTGGTCGTGATCGCGATTATCGGGGTCTTGGTCGCCTTGCTATTGCCAGCCGTTCAAGCCGCTCGCGAAGCAGCACGACGTTCGAGTTGCCAGAACAACCTACGACAAGTGATCATTGCACTGCACAACTACGAATTCGCCAACGAACATTTCCCCGCAGGCGTGAGCAACGACATTGGCCCAATTAAAAGCGTTCGCGAGGGGAATCATATGAATTGGATTGCGCGCATCCTCCTGCAGCTCGACGAAAGACCACGCTTCAGCAGGCTCGATTTCTCTGCAGGCGCCTACCACGAGAAGAACCAGTACGTTTCGCAAAAGCCGATCGCTGTGCTGCAGTGCCCTTCAGACATAGATCGCGGGGCTTATTCAAACTACGCCGGCGTGCATCATGATGTGGAAAGCCCGATCGATGTCGACAATCATGGCGTGTTGTTTCTCAAGAGTAGAGTCACTTTTTCTGATATTAAAGATGGCTCGGCTTACACGCTGTTCGTTGGCGAAAAAAATATCGACGTTAATGATGACTTGGGGTGGCTCTCGGGAACTCGAGCGACTCTGCGCAACGCGGGAACACTGATCAACGGCGCGCTGTCAAACGCTTCTGGTTGGGGTGGAAATTTTGGTGGTTATGGCGGCTATAGTGACGACGAGTCCGACGAGGAGAGTGACGAACCTAAATACAGCGACCCGATCGACCCTGCCGATCCTTTGGCGGTGGGCGGTTTTGGCAGCTATCACCCCGGTACCGCGCAGTTTGCCTTTGGTGATGGATCGGTCCAAGCGGTTAACGAGAGCATCTCAGCCAAAACACTGCAGCAGATGGCTCACCGCGCTGATGGAGAGATTGTTGAAAACCGATGGTGATGCCAGACATGCAAGGTCGATGAACTGAAAACAGACAAAGAA
>JAJDEE010000254.1 GCA_029259975.1 Planctomycetota bacterium | reverse complement strand
GACCATGTGGATGTGCGGGTCGATGTAGTACATAATTTGACGGATAGGTTGTTCAGGCTACCGGGGCAAGGTAGCCGAGATGTCGAATTATTGAGCAAGGGTTAAATACCCAATGAGCAAGGTCCGATGAACTAATCGCATTTTCCGGGGGCATTTGCAAATGTTTCCCGCCATCGCTCATCATAGGCCCGGCTGAATAATAATTGCACCTGTTCTGTCCGCTTGTTGTCCACTTCTAGTAGCAAACGAAGACCTTCTTGTAATTGCTGCCAACGCGGATCGTCGACATCCTCCACAGCAACGCGTTGGATGCGGTCGAGTGCCGCGGCGATTTCGAGAATCTTGGCGCGGATGGGCAAAAACTCGCGTGCGAGATGCTGCGGCTGTGTATTTGTCAAATTCATGCTAATGGTCTTGTCGTTGATGGTGCCACTTTCACGCGTTGAGAAAGGGGCCGAGTTGTGACGATTGTATCAGTTTCCCGCACTACGACACACAAAGCAAGCGGCCCCGATTGGCACATCCAGAAAACTAGGTTGCGACAGGCAGCCAAATCACGCGATCAGGCAATTTGCAACCTAAGTTTTAGGTAGGAGAACCTATTTCTCGGTCGACGACTACTTTCACAGGACAACAATCCTTTGACTACCGGACTGGCTACCACTTTCGAAATACTCGCTGCGAGCCGCAACGACGCAACCAATACGGTGTTGCTTACTGCGCTGGAACGCACCGATGGTGAAGTCTACGAGGGAACTCTCAAAGCAATCATCGCCCGCCGAAGCAAAAAAGGGCACCTGGCTGTCCTACAACGGTGGCATCGACTGTCGTCACAGCAGCGAGAGTATTTGCAAGAAGGCCGCGGTAGGATGTCGGGCGCGCTACGCGACGCGGTTCTCAACGAAGACGGTCAACTGTTTGCCAACGCTTGCGAACTAGTCGAACATTTCAAAGAGTTTGATCTTGTGTCAACGCTAGTGACCTTGGCTGAAAACCAGAAAAGTAAACATGCCGAGGCCGCGACCGAGCTGGTGCTACGGTTGGTTGGACAGCTCAGCGAAATGGTCTATGGAAAGCGAGACTATGAGGACCGCCGCGATCCGCAATCGCTTTGTCGTTTCGTCCTGGAAAGCCTCGAACGAAGCGTCGAACGATTTCGAACCCACAAGCGTTCGGAGTTAATCGAAGCATTCGTCATTCTCGGTGGCCCCAGCAACAATACGCTTCGACAAATTCTTGACGACCCTCACCACCCTTGCTACCTGACAGTTATCAACGTGATGACGAATAGTCAATGCACTGGGGTCCTCAAGTTCTTGCTTCAGTCGCTGCAAAACGAGCACGCTTCGCTCAATGTCTTGAATGTGATTAGCAAACGAGACGACTCAAAATTTGTCAACCTACTTTTGGATTACACTAGCGAAGAGATCTCGGCGAAGATGGCTAAGAATCTATCGCGGATCAATTCCTTTGCGTGGTTACGAATGGGCCAGCGAGGATACGACAGCTTCGACGAGCGCGATCAGATACGTTGTATCAAGCTTGTTGCCGCGTCGGGCGTAAAACCGGACGCGTTCTTAGATCTACTCGATAGCATCCTCCATTTTGGCGAACCGACCGCTCGCTGGGTGGCCTGTGATGCCCTCGCCTCGATTCCTGGCGACCGAGGAAATCACTTGGTGCTCAACGCCATCGAAGACAGGGACCCCAACGTACAGGCAGCGGCGACTCGCCAAATTCGCGATCGTCATGTCCCTGGTGCGATGGCCCTATTGCTCGAGAAAATCAACAGTCCCCACGAAGCCGTCCGCCAGGCAACTTGCGAAGCGCTCCCTGAGTTTTCGTTCGCAAACTTTCTGGCTGGGTTTGAAGGCTTGAACGACGACGTCCGCCGCACTACCGGCAGTCTAGTTAAAAGAGTAGACCCCGAGACAGTGCCCGGGATATTGGCTGAAATGAAGCTAAAAGCGCGAAATCGCCGCTTGCGGGCCGTGGAGATGGCCGAAATCATGGAGCTAGTCCCCGAAGTGTTTGAAGGTCTTCTAACACTGCTGGAAGACGACGATCACGTGATCCGCGCGGCGGCGGCAGATGCGTTACAGTTTTGTCCCACTGCCCAAGTGCAAGAAGCATTGCGGTACGCTGCCAACGATAAAAACTGCTCGGTGCAGGAGGCAGCCAAGGGTAGCTTAGCAACCTTCGACAAGCTCTCTGCTCAGAACACATTCCCCATGGCAGAAACCGCAGAGGGACAGCAATGAGCAGTACGATCCTGAGTCATGTTCTCTTTGCGCAAATTTCCAATTGGAAACGCATGGGAGATGGGTTGTATCGGGGACGCGGACGGGTGGACCTGATCGATCTACTGCCATTGGCCATCGTGATAGCTGTGGCAGCGATCGCGATAGCCATCGTTGTTAAAGTCCGCAAACGCAACGACATGACCACGCAGTGCGACAACCCAGCAAAATTGTTTCGCGAACTCTGCCTTGCTCACAATCTAGATCGAGCAAGCCAAAAACTGCTCGGACGATTGGCCACAGCCTTGCAGCTGAGTCAGCCAGCAGAAGTTTTCTTGCAGCCAGCTTACTTTCGGACCGATCAAATCCCGGCAGAGTTACGTGACGAAGAGGCCGAGCTGCAAGCTCTACAAGAGCGGCTGTTCTAGCAGCCCGATGAAACGCTGGTCGGAACTGCGGGCGAAAGTGTGCAAATCAAAGGGACCGATTCACTGGCTTGCGCTAACGATCAATACCCAACTCCGTCACATCAACCGGCGGCTCTTGCCCGAGCATCATCGCTCGCATCACGACCGCCGTCGCGGGCGAAAGCTGCAAGCCCGCGCGGAAATGGCCGGTGGCGAGCCAGGCGTTTTCGATTTTTGCTAACCGGCCTAGATAAGGAAAACCGTCGGCAGTGGCAGGGCGAAAGCCGGACCAGCAGGTTTCGATCGGTAGCTGGGCGAGTTCGGGAGCGATCATTTGGGCGAATTGCATTAGGCCACCAACACCTGCGGCGGTGTTGGCCTTGGCGAATCCGACATCATCTTCGGTCGAGCCAACTAGGATGCGACCATCGAGTCGGGACACCAAATAACGTGGGCCGACGTTGATGGTGCGGAGAATCAGATTGGTGGGGCCGCGGAGCAAGACGATTTGTCCGCGCATCGGGCGGACGGGCAGATCGATTCCTAAGCTAATCAACAGTTGGGCGGACCAGCTTCCGGCGGCTAGGCAGATTTTTTCTGCCTGAATCGGCCCCGTGTTTGTCACGACCTGCGAAAAACGATTTCCCGAGACTTCAATCTTGTATACTTCGACACCCGCGCGCAACTCTATACCAGACAGACGGCAGGCAGCGAGCAACGCGTGCAGATGGCGTGGATTGCGTAGGCGAGTTTCTGCAGGCAGTTGGTAGGCTCGCGAAAACGAGGGTGCCTGGTTCGCCAAAGCCGGCTCGAGGTCCGATAGCGTAGTCTTGTCAATTTTTTGATGGGCAATGCCAAGCTGCCGCCAACGTTGGGCTTTTTGATCGAGCGTTTTTGCTTCGTCGGGAGTTAAAGCGAGGTGAATGGCCCCGCTACGGCGGAACTCGTTGTCGATTCCGGTTAGCTCTAGCAACCGCTCATGCCACTCGGGTTGCAAGCGTTGACTCAATCCGGCGAGCTGCTCGAAAGGAGAAGATTGGTTCCAGTGAGTTTCGGCCGGACCGGGCGGTATCATGCCAGCGCCGGCCCACGAGGCCTCCATGCCGAGCTGGCCGCGATCGACCACACAGACTTTCGCGCCGTGCTGTGACAATTCCCACGCCAACGATAGCCCAATCACACCACCGCCGACGATCAGCACATCGTAGGTTTTGCCTGCACGGGCCATTACAATTCAATCACTTCCAATATTTGTCTAAGCAAAACTTGCAACGCAAGTTCGGTTTCGCTCTCGTCGCGGAGATCTTCGACGAGTCGGTGCAAGTCGTAGATTTCATCGACATCGTACCACGGGTCGAGGGTTGTGTAGCTGAGGCCCTCATTATCGAGGCAAGCGATCGTTTTGGGTAGGACTTCGGGGGTGCTCCAGGGGATTTCTGCGAAGATCGGCGGCACCCGTTTTGCGGCTCCCACCAAATAGTAGCCGCCATCCTCGGTGGGGCCTAACACAACATCGCTCGTTTTTAGATGCTCAAAGGCTTCCTGCACTTCGACCAGCGGCACATTGGGGCTGTCGGTGCCCAGCAGGACAACGCGATCGACGCCCTCAGAGAATTGCTGCTGGAAATAGCCAGCCATCCGCTCGCCAAGGTCGCCATCTGTCTGCGGTACGAGCGACCAACCGTTGGACTCGGCGGCCTCGAAGGCCTCGCGTGTTTTCGAGTCGTTAGGCGAGTACGAGAGGACGCGAGTGCAGTGAATCGCTGACAGACGCGCAACGGTCGCCGCGACGAAAGCTTCGTAGACTTGGGCGGCCTTTTCGTTACCGATCGATTGCGCCAGACGCGTTTTGACTCGGCCCGGCTCCCAGTATTTTGCAAATATCCCCAGACAATCGCCTGCGGACGATATTTTAGGCTCTTCGTTGGTCACTTAGGGTTGCTCCTGACGGTGATGAACTCAACGTGAAAAGAGAATAACCACCGAGCCACGGAGGACATGGAAAAAAGTCGAAAAACGTCGAAGGAAATTGAGACAGGCATCGTTCGTCATTCTATCGTAGATATTCTCAGTGCCCCCAGTGCCTTCGGTGGCCCCGTGGCAAAATCTCTTCTTCGTTTTCAGTTTGAGTTGTAAAGTAGTCGTTTTAGCAAGATCGGATCGATACGCCCACGAAAGCGCACCTTACCGTAGATCTCCACGACGGGCACACAGGTGTCGAATTGTTCGCGCAACGTCGCGTCATTGTCGATGCTGACCTTTTCGACTTTCAGCCCATGCTCTTTAAGCAGTTGTTCGGCCTCGTCGCATAGGTGGCAACCTGTTCGTGTGTAAAGGATTGCGTTCATTTCAAATGCTTTCGTAGGATAGGCTTCTAGCCTGTCAGTCAATTAACTACAAACGAGCTTCGGACTGACAGGCTGGAAGCCTATCCTACGTCTTACGGCACGAGACTGTTAAGCACCGAATTTGGGCTTCACAATCCCACGAATTACCCCACTGGAGGGGGTTTTGCGTAGGTCGTAACCACTGACCTCCAAATGACTTACAAAAACCACTTGGACCTCCCACCCTGCCCTGTCTAACATAGATTAGGCGGCCGAGATGTTCAATCTCCTCAATCTGTCGCCAAAGTCGATGGCGTTTCGCTTCACCTTCCTGCCTGTCATCGGCAATTTTTTGTCCTGGTTACTGTTTGTGACGGTAACTGCCTACCTACCCAGAGGTTGCGCCATGGCATCACGAAGACAATACCCCCAAAAGAATGCTGTCCGTCAAGCTCGACGTCAATCGTCTCAGCCACGTGCTGGTTGGTCACCGCGCGCTCGTCGGCTTCAGTTTGGCGCCCATAACGTAGCCGCGCCGTTTTCACCTCCCGAAGATTGGCACGAGCCTGCCGAAGACGGCCGCGACTATCGCATTATCGTGCAATCGCCCGGCGATGGCTACCGGCATGTCGTGACGCCAGCGCAAGTTCGACAGCGGCTGGAAAGCGTCCCCGAGCATTTTTTGCAGGACCTCGAGGTCATCCAGTTCAGCCGCATGACCCGCAAAAAAAAGAGTTTTCCGTGCTACGGAATGCAGTGGGGTGCAACGCTGTACCTGTACCCTTTGGAAGAATCACTAGAAGAGATTTTTTATTGCCCACCCCGGCCCGAAGTCGTCAACGAATCAAAAATGTTCGGCGGTCGTTGGGATGAGCCAGAAACAGGCGTTTGGCGGCTGACTTGGAGTCCCAAGGCGATCGCAGATTTCTATCTCAACAATATCTTGCTGCACGAGCTAGGCCACTTACTCGACGACCGCAACACCAGCTACACCGACCGCGAACGGTACGCCGAGTGGTTCGCAATCGAATACGGTTACCGCCCCAGCGGCGGCCGTGCAACGCGGCGACCCCAAGTGCAACGACGGCATCATGGGGTTTAGGGCAGGATGGCGGCCAGAGGAAAAGCAACCTGTAGTCTTCAACCCCCATCCTCTACCTCCTCACTAGGCATAGAATTATTGCCTCCTCCATGCTTATAATCCCTGCATGGATACTACGCTAACGATCGTCTCATTCGTCTTCTTTACCGGTCTCGTCGGTGCTCTGACTTATTACTTCACTCGCGGTGATAACCACGAAAGCTCCGAGGGATATTTTCTCGCCGGGCGCAGCTTGACTGGCGGTGTGATTGCCGGCTCGTTGCTGCTGACGAATCTTTCCACCGAACAGCTTGTTGCCCTGAATGGAGCGGCATTCAAAGACGGGATTTGCGTGTTGGCATGGGAGGTGCTCGCGGCGGTCGCGATGGTGATCATGGCTTTGTTTTTCTTGCCGCGGTTTTTGAAGAGCGGCATCGCGACCGTGCCACAGTATCTCGAACAACGTTACGACACCGGCGCGCGTACAATCACGACTCTGATTTTTATCGTTGCATACGCTGGGATTCTGCTGCCTATCATTCTATACACTGGGGCGACCGGCCTGAGCGGCATTCTGAACATCAAAGAAATCGTCGGTATTGCTAATGACACTACGGTTCTTTGGCTGACCGTTTGGTTAGTTGGCATCATCGGATCGATCTACGCAATTTTCGGTGGGCTGAGGACCGTCGCGGTTTCGGACACGATCAACGGTTTTGGTTTGCTTGTGGGTGGAGTGATGATTGCCTACTTTGGTTTGCACGCGGTTGCGGGCGAAGGTGGCAGCCTAGCGGACGGGTGGAACACGCTCGTCACGGCAAATCCCGATAAATTCAATTCGATCGGCGGCAATAAGCAGTCGGTGCCGTTTTTCACACTCTTTACGGGTGTAGCGTTACTTAATCTTTTCTATTGGTGTACCAATCAGCAGATTATCCAGCGCACCTTCGGCGCCAGCAGTTTGAAAGAAGGTCAAAAAGGGGTTCTGTACGCCGGATTCTTAAAAATACTGGGGCCGATCATTCTCGTCTTGCCTGGTGTGATTGCCTATCACCTCTACGCCAACGACAACATTGCAGCGGACAAGGCCTATGGAACGTTGGTCAGTGACGTACTACCAAAGCCACTGGCTGGGTTCTTTGCAGCTGCGATGGTGGGGGCTATTTTGAGTTCCTTCAACTCGGCTCTCAACAGTACCGCGACACTATTTAGCCTGGGAGTTTACCAACCACATCTCAATCCGAAGGCAACTCAAAAGCAGGTGGTCTCTTCGGGAAAATGGTTTGGTACCGCGATTGCGCTACTGGCGATGTCGACGGCTCCTCTCTTGGCCAACCAGGACAGCATCTTTGGTTACCTGCAAAAAATGAATGGGCTTTATTTTATACCGATCTTTTCTGTGGTGTTGGTCGGGATGCTTAGCAAACGCGTGCCAGCCTCGGCAGCAAAACTCGCTTTGATCGTGGGATTCGCGGTGATTGCGCTCGGCTATTTTGTGTTTGACGAATTGGTCGATCGGGTTCACGAATTTCATTTCTTGGGGATCGTCTTTGTCAGCTTGGTGGTCTTGATGTTGGTGATTGGGAAAATCAGCCCGCGAGCCGAAGACTATGTCCAGCAAGATTCCAAGGCCGTGGATTTGACTCCTTGGGCGTGGGCCAAGCCCGCTGGGTTCTGCCTCGTACTCTTTGTCCTCAGTCTCTATGCCTACTTCGCCGATTTCTCGGTTTTAAGTCATTAGGTGATAAGCAGTTGTGAATTTTCATTCCAGGAATACCAGCTCGACGCGAAAGCGAGTGTGCTTGGGCCGCGATGGTGCGGCCCTCTCGCTTGTACGTCGTGCTGGCACTCAAAAAGTTGATCTTTATGACCCCCGCGCTGAAAGTGCGAAACTTTCCCCGACTCGTGGGGTTTGAGGTCGTGGCAAGGACTATTCGTCTCTTGGTTGGGAGGAAATTTACTGATGCCTCGTAAAAAACCTTCGCAGCAAGGTTTTACGCTCGTCGAGCTGCTGGTGGTGATTGCGATCATCGGCGTGTTGGTCGCACTCATTCTGCCTGCGGTCCAGGCGGCTCGCGAAGCGGCGCGGCGGACGCAGTGCAAGTCGAATCTGCGGCAGATTGGGCTGGCGTTGACGCAGTATCTTGATCGGCAAGGCGAGCGTGGCACTTTTCCTGAAGCAGCGATTTTGCCTTCGATCAGGCCATTCGACGAAGCGAACAAAAGCACCTGGCCAATTTACAAGGTGCTGGGGGCGTACTCGGAGAATAACCAAGAGATTTACCGTTGCCCGAGCGACTTTGGACCCCTGAACAAAGACGATATCGCGGAGTATACCTTCGACGACACCGGAGAGAATGATTATGTCCGTCCTGATGGCGGGTCGTTTGTTTTTTGCGAT
>JAJDEE010000253.1 GCA_029259975.1 Planctomycetota bacterium | reverse complement strand
TGCACTTGTCGCAGGTGATGCAATCGAAGGTGACCAGGTGCGAGTCAATTTTCTTCGGCACGCCTTGGTTTTTGGCGGCCCAATAGCGCTCGTCGGCCTGGGTCTCTGCGACCACGATCTCGGTGTTCAGCAAACCGGCCTGCGCAACATCGCCGCCGCTCGCTTCGCGTTGGCCGCGGTAGTCGAGGATGAAATCTTCGATCTTCGCGGCACCAACTTGGTTCATCGCCTTCTGCAATTCTTTCAGATAAGGCGGCAGCCGCCCGTAGCCACCAGCCTTCAGCAAGTCGGTGCAGGTCGTGATCGGCACGAAACCACAAGCGACCAAATTGGCGAAATTCTTGCGATCGACACCCGCAGAAAACGAAATCGGCATCTGTGGGCCGATCGCTTTGCGAAATTCGTTGGCCAAGGTCAAAGTCAGCACATGCAGCGGCACGCCGGACAGATACATCACCTTTTCTTCCGAGTCAAAGAAGTCGCGATGGTTGACAACCTCCAAGGTGTTAGAAAATTTTGCACCGAAACTAAGATTTCGCGACGCGGCGAGTCGCGACAACCGGCCGCACATCTCCAGCGACTCGTCGAATTGCAAACCGCTCGTGTAAGCCGCCGGGTTGACGGCGATCTCATGGTAGCCCATCACCTCGTGCAGCAGCTGCTCTAGCCGCTCTTGCCCAAGCATCGGCGGGTTCATCTTGATGATGACGTGAACGCCTAGCTCGGCGAGCAAGTATTCGCAGATGCGTTCGATCTCGTCCGCCGGACAACCGTGGAAGGTCGAGAGTGTTATGCTGCGGCTAATTTGTGTGGGATAATCTAAGTCACGCAACTCCTTGAAGCGGTGAGGAATTTGGCTACGCAGTCGCTCGACTTCGTCGGTTGCGTCGATCATGTTGCGAATATAGTTGGTCACTTTGTCCGAGCGAATTCCTGCCAGGTCGTAACCGACAGACATGTCGTAGACCGTGTCGCCCACAGCACCTTGGAAATTGGCGTCGCCAAAAGGATTTCCAAACACCTCAGGACAATGCCTGAGCATGTGGATGAGCATCGCTCCCTGCACGTATTGGTCGAGCGACTCGCCAACGAGCAGCTCTTGCGACCATTCGATGTTGTAACCCACATTGGTAGCGTCGATGCAAGGCCGCGAAATCTCAAGCTGATCATTTACCTGAACCGTTTTCAGCTCCATGATGCGCGAACCCGCTAGCCAAGCGAGGACCAGATTCTGCGCCATCTGCGACTGTGGACCCGAGGCAGGCCCAACGGGGTTCCCCGCTAGCTGATCATGAAAGCGTACCGAAAAATCTAACCCCTCTGCCATCGAAGGGAGATACCATTTGCGGGCGGGCAAATCAAAAACGCTCTCTTGAGCCGCATACTCCAAACGCATGCGGTCGATAAGCTCGACGAACGGAGTACAGAATAGTTCAACCATGTCAATTCAACACCAGTGACGAGAGAAGGAGACAACCAGAGCCGATTTTGCCATTCAATCCACACTACAATTCTACCACACTGCGGCTGTAACTCTAGCTAGCAATGCCGTTGTCAGATAGATTCTATAGCGTCGAGACACTGGAGAACAATGCTTATCATGAATTCAACCCTCACACAGCTCCGCTGCATCAATTGCGGGAGTACCACCAAAGCTTCGGTTGCAATTGCCGCTGGCGAGCAATGGATGACCTGCCCCGCTTGCTCGCCCAGCGAGGGCATCCTCGACATCGAGTATGACCTCGACGCGGTCCGTCGGTCGTGGGAGAAGAGGCCGCTTAGCGACCGACCGCTGAATCATTGGCGTTACCATGAGTTGTTGCCACTGGCTGCCGATCAGATTCCACGCGGTTGGCAGGTCGGCTGGACGCCGATCGTAGACACTGCTCGGTTGGCGCAAGAACTTGGCCTGCGATCGCTTCGCGTCAAAGACGACGGCCGGAATCCTTCGGGATCGCTCAAGGATCGCGCGAGTTCTGTGGGCATGGCTCATGCGTTACAAATCGGCGCAGACACGGTCGCATGCGCATCGACCGGCAACGCTGCGACCAGCTTGGCGTGTCACGCCGCGCTGGCAGGCAAGGCGGCGAGGATTTTTGTGCCGCACACGGCGCCCGAGCCGAAGCTAGCGCAGTTGCTTGTCTACGGCGCAAAAGTCTTCGCCGTCGAAGGAACTTATGACGAGGCCTACCAACTTTGCTCGGCAGCGTGCGACCGGTTTGGTTGGTACAATCGCAACTGCGCCATCAACCCGGTGCTAGTCGAAGGCAAAAAAACTGCCGGCCTGGAAGTTGCCGAACAGTCGGCCTTAGCCGGCGAAGTTCCCGACTGGGTCGCCGTAAGCGTGGGCGATGGCTGCACCATCGCGGGAATTTGGAAAGGATTGGTCGAGATGCACACGCTCGGAGTGATCGACCGGCTGCCTCGGCTGCTCGGTGTACAGGCTGCCGGGGTCGCGCCGATCGACTACGCCATGACGCACGACGCCCTGCCTGAAGTGGGCGACGGCTCGACCATCGCCGACAGCATCGACGTGCCGGTGCCGCGCAACTGGCGCAAAGCCGTGCAGGCGCTACGCGAATCGGACGGCGTAGTCGTCTGTGTAACCGACGAGCAGCTGCTCGACGCGATTCGACTTGGCGGAAAACACGGGATTTTCGCCGAACCTGCGGCGGCGGCGGCTCTCGCAGGCATTGTTGCTGGTGTAGAATCAAAGCTACTTGGTGCCGAGGATCGTGTACTCGCCATGATGACAGGTACCGGCCTGAAAGACATTCGCAGCTCGACCCGCGCGGGCGGCGCACCTACACGAATCAAACCCAGCTTGGACGAAGTAGCAGTAGCTCTTGAGCAAGCTTAAAAGCAAAAATATTTTGGAGAATTAAACATGCAAGTTAATGAAGAAGTCGTCGCACGCACTGTCGAACGCTTCCGCGAACGCCAGATCCTACTGCCCACGTACGCGCAAATGCGCGACCCACAGAGCATTCCTCAAAAAATCAAGGACCGACTCACCAAGGTCGGCTTGTGGGATGTCGACCCGGCGAATCTTTTTCGTATCACCTGGAAAAACGAACCGAAAGAACAAGGCGGACAGTTTAACGATGGCAACTGGATCGAGTTTCCCTCGGAGTTGACCGGCGTCGACGCGCGTATTATCGGCGTGGTCGGCAAGTATTTTCCGACCGGTGCGCACAAAGTGGGCGCCGCCTACAGCTGCCTCGTGCCAAAGCTTGTCAGCGGCCAGTTCGACCCCGCCAAACACAAGGCGGTCTGGCCAAGCACAGGTAACTACTGTCGTGGCGGCGCTTTCGACTCGGCGCTGGTTGGCTGCACGTCGGTGGCCATTCTGCCCGAAGAAATGAGCCGCGAGCGATTTGAATGGCTCAAAGATATCGGCGCCGAAGTGATTGCCACCCCCGGCTGCGAATCCAACGTCAAAGAGATCTACGACAAGTGCTGGGAGATTCGCCGCACGCAACCCGAGTGCATTATCTTCAACCAGTTCGAGGAGTTCGGCAACCCGATCTGGCACTATCACGTGACCGGCTCGATCATTCAAGAAATTTTTGAGAAAATCTCCTCGGGGCATCGCCTGTCGGCCTTCATCTCCGCGACCGGCAGCGCCGGCACCATCGCCGCCGGCGACATGCTGCGGACAGTGCATCCCTCGATTCGCGTCGTGGCGACCGAGGCGCAGCAGTGCCCGACGCTCTACCAGTTTGGTTTCGGCGGGCACCGCATTGAGGGGATCGGCGATAAGCATGTGCCGTGGGTTCACAATGTACGGAACACCGACATGGTCTCGGCCATCGACGACGAGCAGTGCATGTCGCTGTTGCGGTTGTTTAACGAACCCGAGGGAAAAGATTTTTTGAGCAAGTCGCTCGACTCCGATTTCGTTGGGCAACTTTCGTTGCTAGGCA
>JAJDEE010000252.1 GCA_029259975.1 Planctomycetota bacterium | reverse complement strand
GATCGAGCGATTGAGTTAAATCCCGAGGATGCCGAATCGTATCGCAATCGTGGTTGGGCTCATACTATGCTGCGTGAGTTCGAGGACGGCATCGTCGATCTCAACAAAGCGATTGAACTCGATCCGAGCGATTATGAAACCTATCAACGTCTGGCCAGTGTTCATCTAGCCGAAGAGGAATTCCAGCTCGGTGTTGATGCACTTTCTAAGGCAATTGAGAACTATGAGCCAGAGCAAAGTAGCGATCCCGATACGTATATCATGGGCTATTTATTGCGTGCCGATTCCCGCATCGAGTTAGCCAAAGAGGACGATCTCACGCCTGAGCAGCGCAACGAAATCTATGCCGCAGTTGTTGCGGATGCAGATTCGGTACTCGAGGAGTTTCCCGATCGTTTCCCCGAGTCGGGCCGAGCGATGTATCGCAAAGGTTTGGCATTACGCATGCAAGGTTTGTTTTCTGAGGCAATTACCTCGTACACAGATGCTATTCAGCTGATTCCAGCAGGAAACGACAGCGAATACCTCGGCGAAGCCTATCTCAGGCGGGGCATTTGCTGGTTCTATCAAGGTCAGAACGAACTAGCGCGAGGCGATTTCAAAGAAGCTGCCTCGAAAAGTTTCGAAGATCCGTTGCCTTATTTATGGATCGGTTATACCCAAGCCAAAGAATCCGATTATCGTAAAGCGATTGAAAGCTACGGCGAGGCAGCAGCTAGAAATCCTACTTTAGCTCTTGCCTATGTCAATCGTGGTTTGGCCTACATACAGCTGGAAGACTTTGACAAAGCGGTAAGCAACTTTAACGAAGCAATCCGAGTCGAACCGACCGAACCTACGCATTTTTACAAACGGGGCATTGCCCACGAATGGCTTGGCGAGACAGAAAAGGCGCTGAATTCGTTCAACTTGGCGCTCTTCCGCGACGAACATTTTGCAGAAGCCCACCACGGCGCTGCGAGAGCTTACCGTGCCCTAGATCGACCCAACTTAGCTGATATCGAAGAAGCCAAGGCTAACGCTAATCCCTAGTTGTTTTGGGCAATGGCCGGTTATTGCTTTCTGCCTCATGTTTATCGCCAAAAATGTAGAGTCACCGGCGACTGTCACCCCGACCGTCGGACGTATCATCGAAAAATTTGGCCTGTCTTTAGACCTGCCCGGCTATCAGCGTGATATTCTGTCCGCCGAAGCCAAAACTGTTGGAGAGAACCGTCTTGCAATGGTGGTCACGGGCTGAGTTGGGGACGTAATCGAGATCGCAGTTGGGGTCTGGGGTTTCGTAGTTAATGGTCGGTGGGACCTTGTTGTGGCGGAGCGCCTGCAGGCAAATAATAAGTTCGGTCGCCCCAGCAGCGGCAATGAGGTGCCCCATCATGCTTTTGGTGCTCGAGACAGGTATCTTGTCGGCTTGGTCGCCGAAGGCTTGGCGAATGGCGAGAGTTTCGACTTTATCGTTGACCGAGGTGCTGGTGCCGTGAGCGTTGATGTAGTCGATTTCGTCGATGTTCTTACCGGCGTCAGCCAGCGCCATGTTGATACAACTTGTCGCACCGCGGCCTTCGGGGTGTGTATCGGTGATGCGGAACGCGTCGGCAGTGGTGCCATAACCGAGCAGCTCGCCATAGATTTGTGCCCCGCGTGCTTTAGCGTGTTCGTATTCTTCGAGAACGAGCATCGAGGCGCCTTCGCCAATTACAAAGCCGTCTCGGTTGAGATCGAACGGCCGCGAGGCGCGCTCAGGTTCGTCGTTACGCTCGCTCAGCGCCGTCAGTAGGTTAAAACCCGTGATTCCAAACTGGTGGATCATGCTGTGCGCACCCCCCGAAAGCATCACGTCCGCTTCGCCACGGCGGATGATTTCGGTTGCTTCGCCGACTGCTTGGCTACTAGCGGCGCAGGCTGTGAGGCAGTTGACATTCGGGCCTTGGGCGTTGAACATACCGGCCAAATAGCCCGCGGGCATATTAGGCTCTTGTTCAAGTTCGGCTTTGGGCTCAAGTACTTCGAGGCCTGTTTCGACGAATGCCTTGAGGCTGAGATCGCCCTCGGCAACAGCGGCAGTCATCATTTTTGAGAACCGCATAAAGTCTTGCTGCCCTTCGCCGGCGCCTAGATAAACGCCGAATTTGACAGGCTCGACGGTACCCAGCACGCCCGAGTCTTCGACCGCCTGCTTGGCGGCACCGGCTGCGAAACAGGTGTGTCGGCTACGATCTTGCCAGACGGAAGCGTCTTCACCAACATCGGCAATCGACCAATCGCGAACCTCTGCAGCGATGTTTGTCGGAAAGCTACTCGCATCAAATAACGAAATCTGACCGACACCGCTTTTTGATGCCAGTAAATTATCCCAAAGCTCGGGAACCGTAGTTCCGAGCGGAGTAACGCAACCGACACCGGTAACAACGACTCGACGTCGCATGATAGAGACTCCTGCGGATTATAAATTAAAAATTGCAAAATCGCAAAATTCAAATTTGTGATGTATGGAATCAAGGCCCGGGCGGCGGCTATTCTAGCGGGTAGTCGCTTTCCTGCATTGGCGAGCCATCAGTGCGGACGCCGACCTCGAACACACCGACCAACGACAGCCAATGCCGTAGATCGCTCGGATGAAACAGTTTGGCGCCTTTCAATGGATCGTTTCCATCACCACCCATCCTCGCGTAAAACAGCAAAGCCTCGGCGTGCAATCGCTCGCCAACGTGCGCGGTTGCCGTGACGGCGGCTCCACTTTCGCGTATCGAGTCGACTTTGACTCGGTAGGTGAGCGTTTCGCCGTTGCGGACGCAGCTATGGAACTTGACTTTCGCCAGCTTACCGAGGACAACCAACTCGCCGAAACCGTATTGTTCGCTTACCAGCAAGCCTCCAGCTTGGGCCATTCCCTCGGTCACGAGCGAATTGGGCATGATCGGGTAGCCGACCATGTGATCGTGCATGTGATCCTCGGACAGCGACACCCCTTTGATGGCTATCGCGTGCGAGCCACAAACAAATTCTGTGAAGCGATCGATCCAAAACCAGCGCATACGAAGTTAGCTTTCTGTAGCAAGGCTGAGCGAACTAGCCGAAAGTGAAATAACGAATGCTGTAGCACGTAGTACGAAAAAAAGTTTCTCGTCATTCGTTATCGAAATTCGTCATTGCCTTCAGGCCGCCAATTTGTGCGCGACAAAGTTGCACATGTCTTTGACAGTTAGTTGCTGGCCGAGATTTTGCACAATCGGATCGGCTTCGAACTTCGACAGGTCGGCAAACGGCATGCGCTCGCGAAGCTTAGCGATGCCTGCCTCGTTGACCTTGCCGTCTTGGACGAAGTTGGTATCGGTGAGGATGTCCTCGGGGAACAGCTCGCCGCGCTCGCTTTTGATGTCGAAGGATTTTTCTAGTCGGAAAACAATATCCAAAAAGTCAATCGATTCGGCGTCGAGATCGCCTTGTAGCGTGGCGGCAGCGACGACTTCGTCGTCGTCGACTCCGAGAGCATCTACCAGGGCTTCGCGTACTTTGTCAAAAATTTCGTCTTCTGTGGGCATGGTGTTTGAATCTCCGCAAATGCCTATGAAAATGTGTTGGCTGGAATTAGTTGTTGATTCGGTGCAAGATGTTTATTTCATGCCGAGGCAAAGTATTGCCTCGGTCGATCGTTGGTGAGCAATCATCCGCCGATCGAGGTCCGACTGACGGGGATCTTCGTCGGCAAGGTTGTATCGTTCTAAAACGATGCGGCCGCTGACCGACAGGCGGCCTTCGACCGTTCCTTGAAATTTCATCTTCACATAGCGTTGTTCTTCTTCGGTTTGCTCGACGCTCATGGTCAGCGTTTGGCCGGGCCTCACAAAGTCGGCATATTTTACCGCCCTTGCTTCTTGCAGGACCACGATACTGTGAGCATAGTCCTCGCTCTTTCTCACCAACCAAGCCCCCGCCTGCGTCGCTGCCTCGAGCATGAATACACCAGGCAGCACGGGGAATTCTGGAAAATGATCGGCCAGATACTCTTCCGCGAGCGAGACATTCTTGACCGCCGTAAGCTGCTTGCCAGCCTCGAACGAACAGATTTGGTCCAAAAGCCAAAACTTCATAGGGTGGAATTCCGGGGTAGGCCAAATCGAATACGTGGAGATGGGCAAAATAGTGAATCAGCGATTATAGCCCCCGGCGCAGGTAACGACAACGGCGCGAAACCCGGATTTTGGCACACGGGTGCCGCGAAAGCTTCCGATTGCAGCGGTGGGGGAAAGCCTGAAGGATCACAGAAAGTGGCGAATAGATGATTGTAGGCGGCCCGCCAGCACTTTTTTGCCGCTCGCCTAGGGGCGGCTTCGACGCGACGCTATTCTACTTCACCTCTACTTCACCCGCATCGAGTTGTCGAAGTTGTTCGTGAGCCTGTAACACCAACGGACCTAGCTCTTGGTTGCCAGAGTAGAGCGAAATTAAGCTGTCGAGAATGCGTCGAGCTTCGAGCAATTTGCCTTGCTCCACAAGAGATCGGGCCTGGGCAAGGTGTTGCTGCAAGAACGCATTCTGAT
>JAJDEE010000251.1 GCA_029259975.1 Planctomycetota bacterium | reverse complement strand
GTTCGTCACAGGTGCGACGCTTACCAAACAGTCGACACAGGCAAGAGCCACCGGGCTACTAAACGACGGAAGCAACCGGTTACGCTAGCCGTACGACTCTACGGCACTTCGATCTTTGCCCAAAACGGTCGCAGCCGGTCGCCGCGGGTGCGTACATCTTCCAGCAATACGCTAAGACTAGGGTGCGTCGAACCTCGTGCTTTTTTGGACAGTTTTTTACCGTTGAGCTTGATTTTGATCGGTTGCGAAAAATCGACGAGGTCGGGGCTGAGCCAAATCGTAGTATGTTTGCACGAAGTCCTCGCCGAAAGCAAGTTCTGATTGAGAATCCTGGCCTCAAGCTGATTCGCACGCGCCTTGGTCTGTAGCCATTGTTCGGGATGGACTTGCCTGGGAAATTCGTGGCCTTCGATCCACCAGAAAAAATTGTCCCACGGGCGCATCGTTTTGCAGGCAAAATCGCGTGGAGAGCCGTTGCGCCGGTGATTGGCTAACGCCATCCAATCAAAGATGTGCAGTACCTCGTCGTGAAACGGCTCTTGGCCGCGGCCCAGGTACTCGACCACGGTCGTGTCAAAACGCTTTCGTAAATAGCGATCGAATAATTCGGCATTCTGCGACATTTTGAGGCCGTCTTTCTCGCCTGCGACGAAATAGAGCGGTACGTATTTGGCGTTCTCCCAATAGAATTGGATGTACTTTTTCACGGGGTCGCGCTTTGCCACAAAGGGAATAACGCCGGCCCACATGTCGGGATGCGACTGCGCAAAATCCCAAGCCGCGTCACCACCGATGCCATGCCCTGCCAAAAACACACGGTCGGTATCGATGCTGAACCGTCGCGTCGCGTCGCGTAGGCTGGCGAGGAGGGCTTCGTGCTCGCGTAGCGAAAACTCGTAGCTGGATTGCTGCGGCTTTTGCCATTCGATGGCAATCGTAATGTAGCCTCGGCGCATCGCCTGGCCGCTACGCGCGCCAACGACTTTGCCGTCCTGGTCTCGTGGCGGCGCGCCGGCCCAAAAGCTAAGCTCTTGATCAGGCGTGTTGTACGCGCCGTTCAGCACGACGAGCGTTGGGTAGTGCCGATAGGCATCGTATTCTGGTGGTAGTTGCACCACATATCGAAAGTCGCCATGCTCGGTCTGACCCGGCGCCGTCAGCAAGAACACACCATACTTTTCCGCTGATCCCTCAGGAGCCGCTTCTTTTGAAATCGGCCAGGGCGGCTTCATGTGGGCAAGTAGTTTAGCAACATCGGGCACACCGGCCCCCTCCGAACTCTCGATTGATTGCAGCAGCGCAAATCGCTCTTGAGCCAGCGGTTCGCGCAGATATTTCTGAACAGCCTCACGCACATGCACAAGCGAAACGGCCAGCGAGAACTTTTGTGAAGCCCCATCCGCTCCCAGCAGCCAGCCGCTAATCGCCAGAGCAACGCGTTCCTCGGGCGAAAGTGTCTCGTCATCGGCCAATTGCAAGAACGGCACTAGGCGGTCCAAATTGTTACGGCTCAGGTCGCTGGCGATCTCCTTGACGATTGGCTGGATAAGCTGTTGCTGATCGTTAGAACTTATTTTAGAGGTCAGCGTCTGTAATAATTTTTGGACCTGCTCAAGCTGCGCGGTGTCCGTCGCATACTTCTCGATTGTCTCGCGTACTTGCTGCAACGTTTCACCCGCCACCTCATCAGCCGGAAAGTTCTCTAGCAAACGGTCCACGAGTCGGTGCTGCCCTGCCCTGCGGCGCAGCTCGATCTCCTTGAGGATCCTCCGTGCCCCTTCTTGTCTCAGCAGCTTCACTTGATTTTGCTGCTCCTTCATTTCGGGAAAGCGTCGAATAAGCTGTTCCAGCTCAAGGCGTGCATCGCGATATCTGCCGGCTTGTAGATAGAAACTTACAATTTTCAGCCAATCTTGTGGGTCGTTCTTCGAGACCGCATTCGCCAGTATCTTCGCTAACACATCTTTCGGAATCGAGCTTGTCGCCAGCCGCATGTCCCAGACAATCGACCGCGGCTGGCCGCGCAAGCCTTCGACCTTCGCGTAACGCGGCGTCAGCTCGGTAATACCTTGTATAACGGCGAGCGGTCCGTTGCGAGTCTGCATCTCGTATATTCGTCGGCCCCATTTATCGAAGGGTGTGATGCCCAGGCTCGGTCCCACGCTGCCTACGGTTCCGCCAGCACGGGCGACATTTTGCCACCTGGTAAGGTCGATTCTTACCATCGGCTCGGGAGCCTGGCTGATCACGCTCGCCAGCGAAAGCTTCGGCACAAACACGCGCCGCAAGTCGTCGTCGATCAGCAGAATTGGCGTCGACTTGGCCCCGTCGCCTCGTCCTGGGACTTGAATCGGATTGTCAGCCACGCCAGAGATCGGCAATATCTTGCCTTCGAGTACGCGACCGTCTTTGAGGCGGATCTTTTGAGCTATTGCCGAACTGGCAAAACATAGAATAACCAATGCCCAAGTCCCAATGACCAATGACCGGGAGTTGTGAGAGTCGGAAAGTTTCATTATTTGCTGTGGTTTGGTCGTTGGTCATTTTGCATAGACTTCGAGCTGCAAGGCTCGCCCCCCTTATTATTGTGTCCAATGGGCCAATCGGCGACCGCGAAAATTGCGTGGTGCCGCTTGCAGTAGAGTCCTAGGCAAAATATAACGATTAGGTCGATTGCGACACCTTTCACCCAACCGAGACGCTTCCGCTATGACCTCACGTACTATCGTAAAGCTCCTGTTAAGTTTCGTCCTCGTCCTACCCGTGCTGCTAGCCACTCTCGGCTGGGTCGCAGGACTATTGAAGGCGATGGAAGACCAAGCCGCCGCCGGAGTCTTACACAGTCTCAGCACCGGCATCAGCGTGCTTTGGATCGTGACCGTCGTAGGTCTTGTGATTGCGTTAGCAGTCGAGTCGCTCGATGAGCCGCGAGAGGAATAGCTTGCGTCCAGAACTGGCCCCCCATTGCCCGCGATCGCCCTCATCGCGACAATACCTACCATGACGGATTTTCATCAACGCGAAAGTTTATGCCATTGCCCGGTGCATGGCTATATTCCCTTTGTCTCGGTGGTCGACGAGGGCGAAGTCTCCGAGCGGACGCTGCTCGATCATCCTTGGCTGCAGCGGCTTCGGCAGATTCACCAATTGCAAACCGCTTGGTGGGTCTATCCTTCGGCCGAGCATACGCGATTTCAGCATGTCGTCGGGTCGATGCACATGGCCAGCCGTGTGACCGAGGCGCTTTATCCGAGCCTCGCCGAAGTCTGCCCCGACGCTCCCAGCCGTGGCTATGTCGAATGCCTCACGCGTTTGGCTGCGCTGTTGCACGATGTGGGGCATGGTCCGTTCGGGCATTTTTTCGATGCACACTTTTTGCAAGATTATGACCTGACGCACGAAAAACTTGGCTCACACATTATTCGCGAAGAACTTGGCCCGTTGCTGAAAAATGTCCGCGTTTGCCCCGGCGGCCAGCGTCTTGCCGAGGACGAGCAAATCAACCCCGAACAAATCGCGTGGCTCATTACGCGTCCCACCGACGAAGACACCAGCGATCGCCCGCGCTGGTTGGTGATGCTTCGCAGCCTGTTCTGCGGGCTGTACACCGTCGACAACATGGATTTCGTACTGCGCGACGCCTACATGTCGGGCTACAGCACGCGCAGTTACGATCTTGAGCGTCTGCTTCGCTACACATTTTTCAGCGAAAAAGGTCTCACCATCCACAATCGTGGCATGAACGCCCTCGTCCGATTTCGTCAGGCGCGCAGCGAGTTGTTCCGCGCCGTCTACTTCCACCGCACGGTGCGCGCGATTGACAAAACGCTCGAAGACCTCTTCCGCGATGGCAAACAGTTTTTGTTCCCCGGCAACCCGCTCGAACACCTCGACGAGTACCAACAGTTCACCGAGTGGTCGCTGCTGGTCGATGTTGCCCGCTGGCACAACAGCGACAACCCCGAGCAACGCGAGCTTGGCCACCGCTGGCAGCGTTTGTTGAGCCGCCAAGTCGATTGGGAGCTGGCCGAAGACCGCAGCCGCCTCGACCCCAAGGCGACCGATGTCTTTCGTAAGGGACGCGAAGGCTTGGCAGAACAGGCAATCCGCAGCGAACTGCCGCCCGACCTACACGACATCCCGATGAAAATCGATTTGCCCACGTACATCGACCGACCCGACCCCAACACGGCCGCCGCCGGGCAAAATTTTCTGTACCGCTCAGCCCAACAACAAATTCGCCCGCTCACCGACGACGAACTCTACAAACACCTCCCCGTCAGCCAACTCGCCTGCCGCGTCTATCTGCCCAAAGACGCCCCGCAAGAACACGCCGCCGCCATCTCGGTCGCGCTCGACGCCTTGCTCGGCAGCGCGAGCGACGATGATCTGACGAATATGTAGGGAAGGGGCGAGGATTTAGGAGCGAGGAGCGAGGAGCGAGGGAAATGATGTTGAGGTGCGCTATCGATACTAGAGTGGGGCGGCTAAAATGATCTTTCGGTACTGCCCCGTGCGTTGCGAAACGACGCGGCTCTATGCAAACTTTTTCTCGCTCCTAAATCCTAAATCCTAAATCCTCGCCCCTCCCCATGCTCCATTACGAAAACCCGCTCATCACTCGTTACGCCTCCGACGAAATGAGTCGGCTGTTCAGCCCGCAGCACAAGCACAGCACTTGGCGGCGGCTGTGGGTCGCGCTCGCCGAAGCCGAAGCGGAACTCGGCCTAGCAGTCACGCCTACGCAAATTGCCGAACTCAAAGCACACGTCGACGATATCGATTTCGACGTTGCCGCGACCTACGAAAAACAGCTCCGCCACGACGTCATGGCGCACGTCCACGCCTACGGCGATCAGTGCCCTGGCGCCAAGCCGATTATCCATCTCGGCGCAACGAGCTGCTTTGTCACCGACAACACCGATCTCATCATTCTGCGCGAAGCGCTCACGCTCGTCTGCGACAAAGTCGCTGCCACGATCGATGTTCTAGGAAAGTTTGCCGCCGAGTACCGCGATCTGCCAACGCTCGGGTTTACCCACCTGCAACCGGCCCAGCCCACAACCGTCGGCCGCCGCGCTTGCCTGTGGGCATACGACCTAGTGCTTGACCTCGAAGAACTCGAACACCGCCTAGCCCAGCTCCGCGCCCGCAGCACCAAAGGCACCACCGGCACACAGGCAAGCTTTTTAGAACTTTTCGAGGGCGATCATGAGAAAGTTTGCCAATTAGAAAAACTCGTTGCCCAAAAAATGGGTTTTGATTCAACCTACGCCGTCACCGGACAAACCTACTCGCGCAAAGTCGACGCACAGGTTGTCGACACGCTTGCCGGTTTCGCATCTTCGGCCCACAAAGCCGCCTCCGACATCCGCATCCTCGCCCATCGCAAAGAGCTGGAAGAACCATTCGAGAAAACACAAATTGGCTCCTCGGCGATGGCCTACAAACGCAACCCGATGCGCAGCGAGCGTATCTGCGGCCTGGCCCGTTTTGTGATGAGCCAACAATCGAGCACCGCCGCCACCGCCGCCACGCAGTGGATGGAACGCACGCTGGACGACAGTTCGAACCGCCGGCTAGTGATTCCGCAGGCCTTTCTCGCCATCGACGCTGTGCTAATCCTCTACCAAAACGTCGCCGGCGGTCTGGTCGTCTATCCCGAAGTGATCGCCCGCAACCTGCGCGAAGAGCTGCCCTTCATGGCCACCGAAAACATCTTGATGGCGGCAGTGTCGGCCGGCGGAGACCGCCAAGACCTGCACGAACACATCCGCCATCACAGCCAAGCCGCCGCCGCCGAAGTCAAACAACACGGCCGGCCCAACGATTTGCTAGAACGGCTCGCGGGCGATGAGGCCTTTGCGGGTGTCGATCTGGCGGCAGCCGTCGACGCCTCAAAACTCACCGGACGAAGTGCAGAGCAAGTCGACGAGTTTTTGGCGGAGGTGGTAGGGCCGATTCGTGAGCGTTATGCGGGGCGAACGGCAAAAGAAACGGAATTGCGAGTCTAACGGAAAAGTCCGTAGTGTGCGTTCCGCTATCGCTACACGCACCCGGCCATCTGTATCAACAAACTGCCCGCAGACGACGCGGGTACGCGCGGATGGCTATAATCAACACCTGACATCCGCGTTTATCCGCGTCATTCGCGGGCAAAATACGTCGGAGGAACAAAATTACGTCGGGGAAAATAGTGGTCAGCTCGAAGAGTGCGTGCATAGCCCCCATCGCCTCCGAAAAGAGGCATTATCGTCCGAATCAAATTCAAATCGATGCAGGTCATAAATTCGCGTAACATGTTAAAATGTAACAACTTAACTCAAACAACGTGAAAGCGTTGGGACACTAGTGTTCGAAGTTCTTGCCAGGGAACTTGCACTCTGCTCTCAAGTCAGTTAGGCTACAACGCTCTGAAGCAACAGAGCGAATCAAAACATTTAGGCAAGAACTAACGCAAAGCCGCCAGGAAATTCAGTAGTCTGCAAGCTCTTCGAGCGTTGCTAATGCTACGAACTTCCTGGCGGCTTTTTGCATGCTACGGGAGACTTAGTTTGATTTTTTTCAGACCACCAAGAGAAGTTTTTCTTTTCAGCCTGGTTGCTTTTATTGCATTGTCCTTGTGGCAAGGGGTATCTGCACAAACCGTAAGTAAGTGGGCTTCGACACCGAACTCAACCGACTGGTTTGATCCATTGAACTGGTCAGACACGGTGCCAAACTCCCCAGGCACGATCGCTCAGTTTCCTGGTGTGAATGTCGCCGTCGATCTTACGGCGGATGCAACGATTGGGAAGGCAGAGTTTACCGGTTTGCTCGGGGCATCACTATCGGGATCTAGCCTACTGACTTTCGACAACCCAGGTGCAGACCCGGCAGTGCTTACGAGTTCTTACAGAGGCCGTAGAGGCGATGCGGTGGTGATTGATGTGCCCATCGCGATTGCCACTAACGAAGAGATGTTGTTCGACGTCACCGCCTTGCAGCCATTGCGGTTGAGTGGTGGGATCGTATCGACCAGTGGTCATGTGACCAAGACAGGGGCTGGGCGGTTAATATTGAGTGGCGATAGCTCAGTGTGGCAAGGAACGTTTACCGTTGTAGAAGGCGATGTGGTACTTGAGCACGTTAGCGCACTCGGAGACGAGATCGGTGTAACAAAAATCACCGGCGGTCGTGTACTGATCGGAGACGACCCACCTCCGCCGCGAGGCACCCCTCCCACAGAACTTGCCGGCCCTCTCATGGAGTCATTCATCCTTGAGGCTGGTGTGCTAGAGTCTACGCAGAATTCGCTTCACTTAGAGGGTAGACTCGAGCTACCCGCAGGTAACACCGCAGTCTTGCGAGGGCCTTTTAGTTTGCGCGGCGGCAGCATCGGCGACGGCGACCTCCGAATCGTCACCACCGAATCCGGTGGGACTGCCGTCGCCGATGTGCCGCTGGCTCATGCCGGTGGAGTGGAGCTTTCTAACGACAGTTTGAACCGGCAATCTGCGCTGTTCGACATCGACAACAGCTACTCTGGCCCAACCACACTCAGCAACATTCAACTTGATGTACGTACTCCAGGCGGGCTGGGTGATGCTGCCGTGGGGACTACGATTACCAACGGCAGCGACCTACGGTTACACGGCGGGTCGGCCGAAGACGTCACGGCGATCAACAGCACGCTCTCGCTCTGGAGTACCGAGACTACGCTTCCGGAGTTACGCCCTACTGGCCGATACTCGCTTCATAACAGCGTACTCACAACTTTCGGAAGATTTGGAGGCGCAGAAAACTACGTGGTTGAGCAACCGATTGCAGTGTCTGGGGACAGCAACACAATCCAGACAGAACGAGGAGCGCTGACGATCGCCGGCGGCATCAGTGGCAGTGGAAATCTGATTTTGGACTCCGATAATTTCCCGATCAACGTTTCCAGTCCCCTCAACCACTCCGGTTCACTTGAACTCCGGGGCGATGCGGTGCGATTTCTGTCGGGTGCCGAGTACAACGGCGCCGTCATGTTGAACGGCGGTGATGTTGTCGTGGAAACCAATCTCCAACTGAGTCGCATTCTCACCGTGCGTCCAAAGGTCAAAAATTGCTGTCCGTCGGGCAGCGTCGATGTGGCACCCGGTGCGTCGTTGCAAGTCCAGCGTATCGGGCTTCGAAGAGGGTTGCTGCGAGGGAGTATTCACTCGGCGGAAAAGGTGCTCATGGCCGATCCCTATGCCGGTCCCACGGTAAGCCATGTCGACACAGGTTTACGGTTCCACGTCTTGTCGGGCCAAACGACTCTTGATGATTCCTTGGAAAACAGACCAGCCACAAACGGTCACTTCAGAATCGGCCAGACTAAGTTCACTTCAGTGCTGGTCGCAGCCGAAAGCAAGACCGACGCCAGCTTCCACTTGAACAACGGCTCAGGTTTCAATTTCGGTGGTGCACTCTTACTAGAAAGTGACTTCTCGGCTGGAACTGCCAACACAATCATCCGAGGCGATATTCACCTAGGTAGCCAGGGAGCCCACATTGGCGGTCAGGAGTCCGAGGTGCGAGTGGAGGGCCAAATTACCGGTGGAGACTTGAATCTTGGCAAGCGGCGCGGCACACCGGGATTGCAACTGGTGGGTGGCACCGCAGCTTACACCGGCGCAACGCGGATATTCTCCGGTCAAATTGTCCTGGCCGAGCGCGGTCAGCTAGTCAACACTAGCCGGATAGAGCTCTATCCTGAGGGGGCGCTATATCTCGATAGCTCATTGGATGAAGGTCCGCAGTCCGATCGCGTTGCCGACAGTGTACCAGTTGATCTTTATGGCGGTACGATATCCGCCTGGCCGACGGAAGCTGACGTCGATGTCGTTGAGCGCATCGGACGTGTCCACGCCATCCGTGGGCTCTCGTCGATGTCTGGCCACTCATTTCGTTTGCGCGGAAATGAGTCTGCCACTG
>JAJDEE010000026.1 GCA_029259975.1 Planctomycetota bacterium | reverse complement strand
CGATGATCATCAATTGTTCTTGTTTTTCTTCCGCATTGCGGACTGTTCGCCCGACATAGTGGCTCTCGGCAGTGAACTTAAACTCTTCGAGTTCTGCGTTTAGTCCCGACTCGTGACCAATACAACGTAATAAGTCGGAAGCTTCGGGACGAATGATAATGTCGGCGATTCGCTCGGCACCGATAACTGCAGGCATCACGACCTGCGTTGCACCGGCTTGCAGCAGCTTTTTCTCGGTACGTGGATGCTCGCCGCGGGCAACGATAGTGATGTCGGGGTTCATGTTACGCACGGTTAGCGTCAGGAACACGTTATCAGGATCGCTTTGAATGCCAAACACAATGGTCGAGGCGCGATCAAGTCCGGCTGATCGCAGAACTTCTTCGTCGGTAGCATCGGCTTCGAGGAAGGTGTATCCAAGATTTTTTGCTTCGGCGATTGTTTCAGAGCTTGGTTCGATCACGACGAAGGGGACACGATGGCGCGCCAAGCGATGAGCGAGATTCTGTCCGATACGTCCAAACCCGCAGATGATGACGTGGTCTTTCAGCTTGCTTATTTCTTTTTTCATTCGTTTTGCTCCCATTACTTTGTCGAGTTGGCCTTCGACGATTGCTTGAATCAACATGCCTATGGTGTAAGCCAACACCAGCATTCCGACCAGGATCACAACGATGGAAAGAAACTGCCGCGATTCGGGGACTTCGGTGCCCACGCTTTGCGAATAGCCGACGCCCGTGATCGTAATGACCGTCCAGTACATCGACTCGAGCAGAGGCTTTTTGAACAGCCAATGAAACGAAAGTATCGACCATATAAAGACGCAGCCCAATACTAAGGCGCCGCGTCGAGCTCGTTCCAAGGCTTCGTTCATGCGTGTGGTTGGCTGCTGGTGATTGGTGGCTAAAACTCTTCATCTTGCCCCACCCATTCACCATCTACCATTCACTTACGTGTGATAGTCGGCGTTGAGTCGGACATACTCGGCGGTGAGGTCGGTGGTCCAAAAGCGGGCCGATGCTGTTCCTTCGTCCAGCAACAGCACAATCCCTGTATCGCGATTTGCCTGGATCGATTCCGAAACAGCCGCCGCGTCGAAATCGACCGGGACTCCTTTTTCGTACAGCAACATGCCGTTGACGAGTAGGCTGACCTGGGCGGGATCAAACGCTATACCAGCGTAGCCCGCTGCCGAGACAATGCGGCCCCAATTTGGGTCTGCTCCGGCCACGGCAGTCTTGACCAACGGACTGTCTGCGATGGTCTTGGCGATTGTGACGGCATTGCTGCGGGTTTTACAGCCGTGGACCTCGACGGTGATCAGATGTGTGGCCCCTTCGCCGTCGGCTGGAATCGATTGAGCCAAGTCTTCGCACACCTCAACCAAGGTCGCTTGGAATTTAGCCAGATCACTCCCCGATAGCACTTCGCCACCGGCGGCGCCATTCGCTAGTAGTAGGACCGTGTCGCTCGTGCTGGTATGTCCGTCGACGCTGATGCAGTTGAACGACTCGTCGACCGCATCTTTCAAACCCTCGTTAGCTGCTTCGACGCTGATTGCAGCATCGGTCATCACAACCGCCAACATCGTCGCCATGTTGGGACCAATCATCGCTGCCCCCTTGGCGATCCCGGTGATAAGCACATTGCCACTATCAAGATCAATGGCACGGCTCCGAATCTTGTGCGTCGTGTCGGTCGTCATCATGCCCCTGGCAGCGTCGATTAATGCCTGATCGCTCTCTGACAAGACGACGGCAGCGGCAGCTATCCCAGGCAGGATTTTTTCCATCGGCAACATCTGGCCAATCACGCCTGTTGACATGACCAAGACGGCCTCTTGCTCTAGATCGCAAGCGTCTGCCGTTTGCTGGGCCATTTCCAAAGCATCGCGCATGCCTTGTTCGCCAGTGCAAGCATTTGCCACTCCAGAGTTAATCACCACTGCCCGCGCCGAGTCGCTTGGCGTCCGCTGGCGATTGAGTTCGACCGGCGCGCCACAAACAACATTTTGCGTGTAAACGCCTGCTGCCACAGTCGGTCGATCCGAGACAATCAACGACAAATCGAGTTTGCTGGTGTTGCGTTTCACGCCAGAGTAAACACCTGCGGCACGAAAACCATGTGGGAGTTGGTGGGGCATCGGTATTCTCGTTTATATTGTGTACTTGCTGTGAATTGTCTCACGCAGAGACGCAGAGATCGCGGCGTAAAAACCACCTCAAAAAATTACCACGGAGGACGCAGAGGATCGCAGAGAAATTGGTTCCAGAGAATCGTCTCCTCCACTCTTTCCTCTGCGTAACTCTGCGTCCTCTGCGGTAAAAAATGTCATGTGCTCTGCGGTAAAAATGGCTATGTGCTTTGCGTCGCGTCGTCGTGGTTCCCTAGCCTCGCTCCGTTTACAACAAGGCTGTAGTCTCAGGGAAATCATACATCAAATTAAAATTCTGCACCGCTGCGCCCGAGGCGCCTTTGATCAGGTTGTCAATTGCACCGAAAACTACGGCCTTGTCGCCGACCTTGCGGACGGTGACGTCGCAAAAGTTGCTGTTGGCGACTTGCTTTGTTCCGGGCAAGCCTTCGAGTACGCGGACGAAGGGTTCGTCGGCGTAGCAGTCTTGTAAAAATCTCAGGAGCGACTCGGTCGACGTTTCGGCGGTCGTGTCGGCATAGGCGGTGATCAACTCGCCTCGGTCCATCGGGATGAGGTGCGGCGTGAAGACGACGTTCGTCTCGACTTCGGCCCATTTGCTGAGAATGAGATCGATCTCCGGTGTGTGGCGGTGTTGACCAACGCCGTAGGGGGTGAGGTTCTCGTTGGCTTCGGGGAAATGGAGATTTGCTTTCGGCGAACGACCAGCACCGCTGACGCCGCTTTTGGCATCGATCACAATTCCGCGAGGTGCGATTGCGCCAGCTTTCAATAGCGGCGCCAACGCCAAGATCGCTGCCGTAGGATAGCAGCCTGGGTTGGCAACGAGTTGAGATCCGCGAATCGATTCTCGAAACAGCTCGGGCAGGCCATAAACGGTTTTAGGCATACGTTCGGGATCGGGATGTTCGACCTGATACCACTTGGAATAAATCTGCGGATCGTCCAGCCGATAGTCAGCGCTGAAATCGACCACTCGACAGCCCGCGTCGAGCAGCTCGCTAATCACAGCGGCGCTCGCTGCGTGCGGCAAACAGCCAAAAACGCAATCGGCTCGTTTGGCGACCTCAGCCGTCGAAAGGTTTTCTAGTTTCAAATCAAGCCGTCCGCGCAGCGAAGGATGCACCTCCGCGACATGTGGCTGCGTCTCTTGGCGGGTGGTCAACGCGCAGATCTCAACTTCGGGATGCCTTAGCAGCAGTCCAAGCAGCTCGCGAGCTGTGTAGCCAGTGGCACCGAGAATAGCGATTCGAATCATAAATTATGGGGGCCTTGCTAGAGTGACCTCGTCTGAGCTGAAAGGGGAGTCTCCTAAGTATACTAGCGGGCCATTCGCCTTGCCATGGGAAGCTGCCAGATCAATACAAGCACGACATGCAAGCGGGCGGGTGTGCTTGGGTGCTTGTGTTCGTGACACTCTGTTGGTAGCGAGGGTTCGGATGACACCACCGTCGCCTTCGCCGGCCGCACGTGGGACGACGATGCCCAGCTCTACTACAACCGCGCCCGCTGGTACGAACCGACCACCGGCCGCTTCGTCGGCGAAGACCCGGCCCAAGACGGCACCAACTGGTACGCCTACGCCGGCAACGACCCGATCAATTTTAGCGATCCGACCGGGCTGAGCGCGGCGGGGAATCCTCTCAACGCCTTGGCAGGCGGGTTTGGGAGTAATGTCATCTCGACGATCAGCAATGCGTTTACCGATCCGGGAAGGATTTTTAACAGTATCGGCAACGCGATCGGACAAGCAAGTAACTTTTTTGGTGGAGCGATTAACACAGGGGTCTCGACGCTGACGTCGAGCTTGGGTGCGCCGACGAGTTCCATCGGCACGGGCACCTCTACGTTTAGCACACTTGGCAATATAGCCAATAACACGTCTTTTTCCACAATCAATAACAGCAATTTCACAAGCGTTTTTCCGATTCGTCAACCGTCGCTACCCGGCTCAACGATTACAGTTCCCGACTTCGTCACGGGTAACAATAATTCGGGTTCCACGCCGATTTTGTCGCCCGAACAAAGTGAGAGAAATCGCATTGCAGAAATTCGCAGGAGAGTAAGCCTCGAACCAATACAAATTAGCCAGTCAAAGCCTTCGTTTCGCTTCGACGGCACCCTTGTACCTAGTATTGGTCCGATAACGGTAGAAGAGGCCGAAATCGGCCGGTTGCAATTTTTGCAAAAAAAGACTCTCATGACTCGGAGTGAGCAAAAAGAATTTGTTGAACTTTCTGTCATTCACGGGAATAGATTTGATCAGGGGCTTTCCGTAATTGCGGCTTTTGCTGGCGGATATGTGCCACCGGGTGGTACGCTGAATGTGCAGGGGCCGAAGCACGGTACACCATTTCAAAACACATTTCTTGGCAAAAAGACAACTGGTCTGTTGCGTGTTCAAGGACGCGATACTCCACTCATAAGTGGAGTGCCTGGAGCGGCTAGGTCGATACCAAAGGCCCCAGTTAGAAATGGCAGTGACCTCGCCGGTTCCGTACGAAACGTAAATCCGACACGTGGCACACAAAATTGTGTTAATTGCTCTATCGCAACTGATGCGACGTTAGCTCGGCATCCGGCAAGTGCCTTGCCTGGAAACCCAAAGTCAATCCGTTTTCTTGAAAAGGAATTCGGTGGTACATTCAACCCCGTATCCGGCCAGATCGAGATTGGCAGCACTCTGTCACGAAGCGGGAATGGGGCCAGAGGGATTGTGTTTGGCCAATCGCGCACACCTGGAAACTCAGGGCACGTGTTCAACGCAGTAAACCAAAATGGGACAATTCGTTTTCTAGATGGCCAAACAGGCGGTTTGGGAGTCAATAACTTTGACAACTTCCAAAACTTCCGATTCCTGCTAACGAATCCGGGGACACCGTAACAGAGGTATGTTGGGAATGTTAACGAAAGACGAAGCCTTGGAGATTGTAAAATCGCGTCTTGACGAAATGAGTCCGTCGGATGATGTCTATGTTGTCGTCGATGAGGGGACGATTGAGAAACCATATGGCTGGGTATTTTTTTATAACTCCAAGACGTACCTTGAAACGGACGACTACCGTTATCAACTTGCTGGCAATGGACCGGTGATCGTGAATAAGAGTAACGGAACCGCCGAGTTTTTCGGTGCCAGCGAAAGCCCGGAAGTCTTGATTGCAGAATACGAGAAGAATTTGATCACCCAATGATTTCAACAGTCCGTAGGATGAAACTATGAAAAAAGCGAAGGCCGCGCCGCGTTGGCTTTCCTTGAGATACGTGATAAACCGGTGTTTTGTTAATCACTTGGTTTTCACACAAGGAGCAAGCCATG
>JAJDEE010000250.1 GCA_029259975.1 Planctomycetota bacterium | reverse complement strand
CGGGCCGATGTTTATGTCGTACCCGGTTGCCGGACACATCCGATTTCGGCTCACACAAATTGCCGAGGGAACCGAACTGTCCCTGCGGCATCAGGCACTGGGCTTCATCGAAGACGACCATCGAGCAGGCGTGGTCCCCGGCTGGGGGCACGTTCTCCAGAGCGTAAAACGACTTGCGGAGTAGCAGAAACGAATATGGCAAAAAACTTAGATCACATTTGGAAGGCGCTCTCCGACGCGACGCGACGAGAGATTCTTGACCTGCTGCGCGATGGCCCGCGGCAAACCACCGAAATAGTCGATGAATTTCCACAGCTCTCGCGGTTTGGCGTGATGAAGCATCTCGACGTGCTGCGCGAAGTCGGGCTGGTCAACACACGCAGCGAGGGGCGTCGACGTATCAACTCGCTCAACGTGAATCCGATACGGCAAATCATGGAACGTTGGATCAGCAAGTACGAAGCCTACTGGACCAACGCCTTGTTACGCGTGAAAGACGCCGCCGAAGATGACGCAAATGAGGACGATACTGACAAAGAGGCCTCTTCAAAAGCAAAAAGAGCGTGACATGGCGTACAGCGAAACCTATGCCGGAATCTTACGTGACGAACTCGCCACTCTCGATGGCATCACCGAACGACGCATGTTCGGCGGTCTCTGCTTTATGCTCAACGGCAACATGCTGTGCGGAGTCCACAAAGAGGGCGGCATGGCACGCGTCGGCAAAGCTAACGAGCCGGCTGCCCTGGAACTCGACGGCATCGACCCGCTCTCTTTCACCGGCCGCAAAATGGGCGGCATGGTCGACCTCGACGCGGCGGCGATCGAAGACGAAACTATTTTACGAGCGGTCCTATCGCTGGCACGCGATTTTGTAGAATCGCTGCCGGCGAAATGATTAGGCAGAACATGTTTTCCGTCTGCTATAGGTGCGAAAAAATAGGGGACGCAGATCTACGCGGATTCAACGGATCGACGCTGATAACAAAATGCTTTAAAGCTTCCTCTCTTTCCGCGATAATCCGCTAGATCGGCGTTCCTCCGCGTCCTATTTTTCTTTTCCTGGATCAAAAAGAGCGATCAACCACGATCATCGTACCCGCGCGGGCGGGCTTGGTGCCATTTCCAGGCGCTGGCTACGACGGCTTCGATGTCGGCGTATTTTGGTTGCCAGTTGAGTGTTTTGTTGGCTAGGCTCGCGTCGGCGACGAGCTGCGGCGGATCGCCTTCGCGGCGGGCGACGATTTCTGCCGGAATCTCGTGGCCGGTCACACGGCGTGCGGCGTCGATCACTTCTTTGACGCTCGCCCCTTGGCCGGTGCCGAGATTGAGCTTGAGTTGTGTGCCAGCCCCCAAACGCTCGAGCGCTGCCACGTGCGCCGTGGCCAGGTCGTCGACATGAATGTAATCGCGGACACAGGTGCCATCGGGCGTGGGGTAGTCGTCGCCGAAAACCAAGATTTTTTCGCGCTGCCCAAGCGCCACTTGCAAGACTAACGGAATGAGATGCGTTTCTGGCTCGTGGTCTTCGCCGATCGGGCTAACGTCTGACGCGCCCGAAGCGTTGAAGTAACGCAGTGCCGCGTAGCCTAAACCGTAAGCATGAGAATAGTCGGCCAGCGCATGTTCGATCGCCAGTTTCGTAAAACCGTACGGATTGATCGGCGCCTGCTTTTCCGCTTCGGTGATCGGCACCACCTCGGGCACACCGTAGGTTGCGCAAGTGCTAGAGAAGACGATCTTCGCGACCTCGGCGTCGCGCATCGCGTTGAGCAGCGACAGCGTGCCCACAATGTTGTTTTGATAATACGGAGCCGGGTCGGTCACCGATACACCGACATAGCACGAGGCCGCGAAATGCATCACGGCTTCAATTTTGTGCTCGCGCAGCGCCTCGGCCAGCTTTTCGCGTTCCATCAAGTCGCCGACAATCAGCCGGCCTTCGGCAACCGCCGCAACGTGCCCTTCGGACAGATTATCGTACACCCACACGTCGTGCCCATTGCGTGCCAACATCCATGCGGTGTGCGACCCAACATAGCCAGCGCCACCAACGACTAAAACTTTCATAGTTGCTCCAAATATCCTGTAAAATTTCCCCGCGAAATTCGCGAAATGACGCGTAACTAAAGAGCAATCAACTCTTTCACGTTTTTTCGCGGGAGCTTAACTTTGGTTCAAATCACGTTCTCGTAGCACTTCTCGCAACATCGGCTCGACCTGCTGCCATATCGACGCGTTGGCATAGCCCGCCCAAGCGACGTCGGTCGTCACGTCGAGCGGAGCATCAAGCGGCCCGCCCCACACGTCTGTCACCGCGACACCCAGCTCCTCGGCTATTAACAGGGTACAAATATCGTACGGATGGCAACAGTGCCCCATGTTTTCGCCTCGCGCCGCGGCGACTTTTTTCATCAGCGGCCGCAGATCGGCCAAAAATCGATCGCTGCCGCTCAGCAAACAATAAATTTGACCGCCTGTGCTGGGATACTGATCTTCAAATGTCAGTGTCCCGCCCGGCGGCAGCGGGCCAAGCACACGATGAACAAGCTCGTCCTCGATTCCCGCCAACACGTCACGCATTCCGGGGAAAAAGCGGCTGATCGAAGCGTAGCCGTATTGTAACGTTGTCGCGGTGGAAGGACGCAACTCCAGCGGCTCGCGTCCCTCGGTCAAGATATTGAATCGCTCGGCCATCGCGCCTTGACCGCGAATTGCCCACAACTGATCGCACAGATGTTGCTTGAGCAGCGGAATCTCGGTCTGTACCGCAAGCTGGATGTCTTGCAAGTTGGTCTCCGCCCCACGATTCGGCGCGACGCCGGTGAGAATCCAGCCGCTTCGCTTTTGATACATCAAGGGACGCGTGCCATCAATCGGATCGACAATCATCCGCCAGCGGCAATCGCCTTCGCTAGCGTCCACAGGCAACACGATTTGTCCGCCCGGCAACCCCTCGGCGACCAGCACGATCGGTTCGACACACGCGATTTCCTCGGTCACAAAATCGATCAACTCCGCCTCACTCACCCGATCGATAGCGAACACCAAGTCGCCGCTGGCATCGACGTCTGTACCCACAATCTGCGCTAATTCCTCAGTGCTGCGCGTCTGGGTAGCTTCCCATACACGTCGACGAATGCGGTCATGCAGGCTTCGCAAAGCAGGCAGAAGTTGTGCCAGTTCAAGCATTTAGGCATGATACCACAATGTGATAAATGACCAATGCAAAGATAAATCCTCCTTGCCTCGTAATATCAACCTGTCATCATGGTACGCATCTCACCTCGTAGAATGCTCATGCCGACAAGCGTCATCGAATCCACGCCTGCTAAATCGCAGCTCCGCTGCCGCGCGCGGGGCGAGTTTGCTCAGTGGCTTGCCGAGTCAGGCGGCAGTTTAGCAATCACCACGTATACCTCCGGCAAGCTTGTGCTGGTCAGCAGTTTTGACGATCGCTTGCGTTTTCGCACGCATCGCTTCCAGCGCCCGATGGGAATTGCCCTCGAAGGCGAGAAGCTTGTTTTGGCGGTGCGCAAACGGGCTTTGCTGTACAAACGCAAAAAAACCGATCCAAGCGATTTCACCCTGCAGCGAACGTTCGATACGGGCAAAATCGACGTCCACGATGTTGCTTTCGGAAATCGCGGCATTTACTTCGCCAATACACGTTTCAATTGCATCGCTCGTGCTTCGCAGGAAAATTCCTTCGTGCATTGCTGGCAACCGCCGTTTGTCGAAGGCGTGGTGCGCGGCGATTGTTGCCACCTAAACGGCCTTGGAATGCGTAACGGCAAGCCAGCGATGGCTACCGCTTTTTGCGAGACTGGGCATAAGGGCGGTTGGCGCGAGCAAGATCGTTTTAACGGAGGGGTGTTGATCGATGTGCGGCAGAATGAAGTTGTCGCCGACGGGCTTTGCATGCCGCACTCGCCGAGGTGGCATGATGGGCGGTGGTGGTTTTGCAATTCGGGGCGTGGGTCGCTTTCCATGTTGGAGGCTGGTTCGGAAGAATACACCGAGGTGTGCGCGCTACCGGGTTTTACACGTGGCCTGTGCTTGATTGGCAATCACGCGCTGGTGGGGATTTCCAAAATTCGACGTAAACATATTCTCGACGCGCCGCCTGTTCGCGACCGGCACAAGAAAATTACTGCGGGCGTTGCCCTCGTCGATCTCGCGACGGGCCGACAAAGGGGCAGCATAGAATTCACTGGCGGAGGCAGCGAGGTCTTCGAGGTGCTGTTCCTCCCGGCGACCCGCAAGCCAAGCTTGCGAACGAGAAAGTGACCCTCAGAACGCCATGGTCCAGCGAATACCCAGGATATCGACGTCCGTCTGATTTTCAAAATTCCAGTGTTCGTGATTGAGTCACACCCTGAATTATTGCCGTACTCTGAATTTCCCTGACCCCTTTCCATCCCGCCACGGCACTCTACTTCCATGAGCACCGTGATCGAACCAACCGAGGTCGTTTTGGAAGCCTACAACTTGGCCAACCTCATCGACCGACATCAGGCTGATGTGTGGCGATATCTGCGCTACTTGGGTGCCGAATCCACAGACGCCGACGATCTGACACAAGAAACCTTTTTGGCGCTCAGCCGCTCGCAATTCGAGCAACGAACCCCCGCCGAAACTGCGGCCTACCTCCGCACCGTTGCCCGCAACCAACTACTGATGCTCCGCCGCAAACAAGGCCGTCAAATCGACACCGTCGAGCTAGCAGCCGCCGAACAAGTGTGGGCCACCACCGTCGACCCCACCGGCATGGACGCCATTTTAACTGCCCTTACCGATTGCCTAAAAACGGTCGACGGCCGTGCCCGCGAAGCGATTGATTTGTTTTACCGCGATGGCCTGTCGCGCAAGGCCATGGCCGCCGCAATGAACATAAAACCCGAAGGCGTAAAGACACTACTACGCCGCACCCGCGACATACTCCGCAACTGCATCCAACGCAAAACCAAGAGGGAAGTTTGATGTGAGATTTAGGATTGAAGATCGAACAACATCTTCAATCTCACATCAAATATCTCACATTCTCCCAGTGGCAAATCCTTTCCTGTTTTCATCTTGAGAACGTCATGAATACCAATAAACAAAAAAACGCCGACCACCACGACCGCCTCTTCGACACGGCCCTCCGCGAAGTCGTCGGCCAAGAAACCCCGCCCAACCTCTCCAAAAATATCCTCGCCGCCGCCGGCGAAAAGTCGCAGCCGGTTGCCAGCCTAGGAATCCTTTCAATGGAGAAAAAGGTTATGACTGTTCAGCAACAGACGCGTCGCAAACGGAATTTCTACATCGGGGCGGCGCTGGCGGCTAGTTTGCTGGTTGCAGCTGGATTGATCTTTCCTAGGGGACTGAAACAAGCAACTCAGGAAGTAGCCCATTCCAAAGCCTTAACGCCAGCGGTGAAGACTGAGATTACCCAGGACACCAAGCCGGAAAAGCCGGCCGGGACGACGGTCGAATTGCCTGAGTTTGAAGTGATTTCTGTTACGACTACCGTTGAGGTTCCTGGCGGTGGAACGGTCCTCCTAAGCGGCATGAAACGATTAAGAGGAGCCCGAGACGAGTCAGCAGAATCCGATGAAAAAGGCATGACCTCCGATAAGCTGATGATGACCGTCACGCCGCATATCATTATTGAAGAAGGGGAAGAAGAACGCCTCAGTATATCCGGTGAAGCAACAGCTAAACCTGCACCGCCTGCCAACACTCCAGGGCTACAGCCAGGGCAGATGGGTCTTCAAGGTTTGATTAACGATGCTTATGCTGCACTACCAGCTACCAGCTCTCCGAAGCAACAGTCTCCTGCACAAACGGACAAAGAGACTCTCAGTTTCAGCATGGGATTTGGTCGTGATCCTAAATCAAAAAGAGATACATGGGGCTATGGTGGTGGTGTGATAGGTAAAATTGCCGTAGACGAGCGAAATTTCGTTTGGCGTGGCAAAACGGAAGACCTTGATAGACGTGTCAATCAGAACGCTTCTGGCAATAAACCGCTGACTTTAGGTTCCAAGTGGGCAGAAAATGGCACTGAAATTCCATACATTAAACGACGGTTTCGTAATCTCGGCGAACAAGGCCAAGGCCCCGACGCCTCCGGCGATCAGTACACCCGCATCCACGAAAACCCCTTCCTCGCCGCCGCAGGCGAACAGGCGGTCAGTACGTTTTCGATCGATGTCGATACGGCCTCGTACTCCAACGTGCGGCAGTTTCTCATGCAATCGGGTCAACTGCCGCCGCCCGACGCGGTGCGGATCGAAGAACTTATCAACTATTTTGATTATGACTACACCGCCCCCACCGACGACACGCCGTTTGCTGCCCATGTCGAAGTCGCCAGTTGTCCTTGGCAGGCCGAGCATCGGCTCGTCCGTGTCGGCATCAAGGGGCACGAAATCGCCAACGAAAAACGACCGCAATCAAATCTCGTCTTTTTGATCGATGTTTCTGGCTCGATGAATCAGCAAAACAAGCTGCCGCTGCTGGTCGAAGGACTCAAAATGCTCACCTGCCAGCTGGGCGAGAACGACCGAGTGGCGATTATTGTCTACGCCAGCAGCGAAGGCCTCGCCCTGCCAAGCACTCGCGGCGACCAGCAATCAGTCATTCTGGCCGCTCTCGAAAAGCTTCGCGCTGGCGGTTCGACGGCTGGCGGCGCTGGCATACAACTCGCCTACAAAATCGCCCAAGAAAATTTTATTGAGGGGGGCGTCAACCGCGTCATCCTCGCCACCGACGGCGATTTTAATGTCGGCACGACCAGCACGGCCGACCTAGAACGGCTGGCCGAGAGCAACGCCCAAGAGACCGGCGTCTTTCTGACCGTCCTCGGCTTCGGTCGCGGCAATCTCAACGACGCGATGATGGAGGCGATCTCCGGCAAAGGCAACGGCAACTATCACTACGTCGACAACCGGGCCGAAGCTCGCAAGGTGCTCGTCGAAGAAATCGCCGGCACGCTGGTCACCATCGCCAAAGACGTAAAAATCCAAATCGAGTTCAACCCGGCCCAAGTCGCCGCCTATCGCCTCATCGGCTACGAAAACCGAATGCTAAAAACGCAAGATTTTAACGACGACAAAAAGGACGCCGGCGAGATTGGGGCTGGCCACACGGTCACGGCGATTTACGAAGTCGTGCCTGCGGGCGTCGCGGTGGAGACGCCGAAGGTGGATCCACTAAAATACCAACTGCGAGCGGAAGCCGCAGCACCCTTGGCTGCGGCGAAACCGGCAAGCGATGCGGACGCCTCCGATGAATTGTTCACCTTAAAACTTCGCTACAAACAACCCGACGGCGACCGCAGCACCAAGCTCGAATTCCCGATCACCGACAACGGCCAACCGTTTGCCGAGGCCTCCGACGATTTCAAGTTCGCCAGCGCTGTCGCTAGTTTTGGGATGCTGCTACGGCATTCCGAGCACAGCGGCAATGCGTCGTATGATGCGGTGTTAGAAATTGCAGAGGATGGGAGCGGCAAAGATTTGCACGGCTATCGGGCCGAGTTCCTGCAGCTCGTCCGCCAGGCGAAGGTGCTTGCTGGGGAATAAATAATTTACCCCACATCACCCAACTCCAACGCCTTGCCATACCGCAATAGCATCTGCCGTCGCAGCCGCGCATGGTCGAGTTGTTTTAAGCCCGGGTCCGACGCCACCAACGACTGTGCCTCGCGACGAGCTTCTTCCAGCACTTCGCGGTCGCGGCGCAGGTCGGCGATTCGTAGTGGCGGTAAGCCGTGTTGTTGGGTGCCGAACAGGTCGCCAGGCCCGCGTAACTTAAAATCGAGTTCCGCCAACTCAAATCCGTCCGTCGATTTAGAAAACGCCTCCAACCGTTCGCGCCCTTGCTCGTTCACCTCGTCGACCATCAATACGCCGCAAAAACCGGCGTGGCTGCCTCGTCCGACGCGGCCGCGCAGCTGGTGTAGTTGGGCGAGACCAAACCGCTCGGCGCCGGCGATCGTCATGACCGAGGCGTTCGCCACGTCGACGCCGACTTCAATGACTGAGGTGCTGACCAGCACCTGCGTTTCACCTGCGCGAAAGGCGTCCATCACCTCCTGCTTCTCGATCGACGACATCCGGCCATGCAGCAGCGCCATGCGAAATTCTTCGAGTTCGCCATTGGTAAGTTGCTCGTACGCCGCCGACACACTCGGTGCCGACACGGTTTCCGATTCGTCGACCAACGGCGCCACGACATACGCCTGCCGGCCTTCGCGCAGGCGGTCGCGCACGAATGCCCACCAACGTTGCTGCTTGTCGGGTTCGACCAAATACGTATTCACCGGCTGTCGCCCAGTTGGCAACTCACGCAGCGTCGAAACATCAAGATCGCCGAACATCGTCATCGTCACGGTACGCGGGATTGGTGTCGCGGTCATCACCAACACGTGGGGCGATTGATCGTCTTGCCGCATTGCAGCGCGCTGCTTGACGCCAAACTTGTGTTGCTCGTCGATCACGATCAGCCCAAGCTGTTTGAATCGCACGTCGTCTTGAATAATCGCGTGCGTGCCGAGCACGACGTTGATCTCGCCTTCAAGAATGCCGTCGAGTATCCGCGCCCGATCGGCCTTCGACGTTCCGCCGGCTAGCACCGCAAAATGGACACGGCTGGCCGTCAACAATTCAGAGAGCGTCTCGGCATGTTGACGCGCGAGAATTTCGGTCGGTGCCATCAGCGCCGCTTGCTTGCCGTGCGCGATCGCGACCAGCATCGCATACAGGGCGACAATCGTCTTGCCGCTGCCGACATCGCCTTGCAACAAGCGATTCATCGGCCGCGCGAGCGCCATGTCGGCCGTCAATTCTTCGATCGCCTTTGTTTGACTCTCGGTTAATTCAAACGGCAACAACCGACGAATCCTCGCGTCAATTTTTGTACTTGTCGGCAGCTCAGGCGCAAACTGCATCTGCTGTTGCAAGCGACGTATCGCTACCGCCAACTGCATGATGAACAGCTCCTGAAAAATAAACCGCCGGCGTGCCTGCTCCATCGCTTCGGCATTGTCCGGCTGATGAATCGCCTGCAGCGCCTCACCAAGCGGCAACAGACTATACTTCGCCAACAACGCCTCGGGAAAAACTTCTTCGGGCACTTCGGCAAATTCTTCGGCCGCCGCCTCGGCCATTTTGCGCATGTAGTATTGCGAAATCCCCTCGGTCAGCGAATAGATCGGCAACATCTTTTTGCCGTCCGACTCGGCTTCTTCTTGGGCCAAATTAGTGACCGTCGGATGCGACATCTCCCACATCAGCCCGCGCCGCTTTGGTTTCGCGGACAGTAGCACCGCCTGCCCATCAAAAAACCGCTTGCTGATAAAGGGCTGATTGAACCAAGTTGCCCGCAGGTGGCCGCTCGCGTCGCGGACTAGCACCGACACGCGAGTCTTGCCAAATCCACTTTTACTGGTCGCCACCTCAACGACCGTCCCACGCACCGTCTGCATCTCGCCTGCTTCCAACTCGCTGACCAACCGCTCGTCCGACAGGTCGAGATAGTCTCGCGGAAAAGCAAACAGCAAATCGCTCGCCGTCCGAATCCCCAACCGCGCCAGCATTTCCGCCCGGTACGGCCCCACGCCGCGCACCTTAGCCACCGGCGTCAGCAGCCGTTGCTTAGGCGATAGGTCGGCGTCAGTTCGGTCGGGCGATTCCATAGCCACATTCTACAATATTTGTGAAGGACGCTGCTAGGAAGCGAACGGTACTCCTGCGCTACAAATATTTTTGATAAGCTGCCACAGCCAGTTCGTCGACGCGGTCGTTCTCGGGGTGGCCGCTATGTCCGGCGACGCGGGTGTATTTGACCTGATGACGCTGGATTTGTTCGTCGAGCCGGCGCCAGAGGTCTTCGTTTTTGACCGGTTTGAGCTTGCCGCCCTCTTTGCGTTTCCAGTCGTTGGATTTCCACTTCGGCATCCACTCGGTCATGCCCTTGCCGACATAGACACTGTCGGTGAAAAGCTCGACGTGTGTCGAACGCTTGAGAGTCGCCAAACCTTCGATCACCGCCATCAGCTCCATGCGATTGTTGGTCGTCTCGCGTTCGCCGCCCGACTTTTCTAGCTGCTTATCGGTTTTGGGATGCCTGAGCAAAAACGCCCACCCACCTGGGCCAGGGTTGCCACTACATCCACCATCGGTAAACAAATGAACTTCCACTTCTTGCGTCATATTTTCCATTCTCTGGTAGCCTCCGGCTCTGCCGGGGGATTGGAATCAATAATAATGTTTGAATTAAAGAGGGTTATCGCGGCGTTATCCCCCGGCCGAGCCGGGGGCTACGGGTTGTTTTGTGGCGTCTCCACCAAGGGTAACGCTGCCGAAAACTCCGGTCGCGGCTTGGTCATCTGCGCGAGTTCGTCGGCGAGCGGCGATTCGACTTTTGGTAGTTCGCTCAGCGTCCATGGCAAATGCACGGTGAATTCACTGCCCGTTCCCAACTCACTCTTGAGTGTGATGTCGCCGCCCAACAATCGGCACAACTCACGCACGATCGATAGCCCCAGCCCTGTACCTGAATACTCGCGCGTCATCGCGTTGCCGCCAGGCATGACCGTTGTGCCTTGGCGAAACTTTTCAAACACCAGTTGTCGCTCCGACTCACTAATGCCAACGCCCGTGTCTGCTACCGTGAGACGCAACTCGCCTTGCTCTTCACGACATACCGCAACTTTGATCCGTCCACCATCTGGCGTAAACTTGATTGCGTTGGACAGCAGATTATTGAGAATCTGCACGATCTTGCCTTGGTCGAGTCGCATCGGTGGTAGGCCGGGCGCGACTTCGTACTCCAAGTCGATGTTCTTCTTTTGGCTAAGTGGTTGGGCCATGTCGCACTGCGTCGCGACGATTATGCCGATGTCAAAGTTGCTGGGGTGAACTTCCAGCTTGCCACTTTCGATCTTAGCCAAATCGAGAATATCGTTGATCATCTCTAGCAGCTGTTTACCCGAACGCTGGATGTTGTTCGCATAACGCCGCTGTTTTTCTTCTAAGTCCTCGCCCCCTTCGAGCAGGTCGCTAAAGCCAATAATACTGTTGAGCGGTGTCCGTAGCTCGTGGCTGACGGTCGCTAAAAAGTCGCTCTTCAGCTGGTTCATCTCGAACAACCGCATGTTGGCGTGGGCCATTTCGTCGATCTTGCCGTCGAGTTCGGTGTTGACGACACGAAGTTCGTCTTGTTGACGAAGTAGCTGTCGCAGCATCCGGTTAAACGCCTCGCCCAGCTCCTCAAATTCGTCGCCTGTATGAATCATTGCACGCTGTTCGACTTCTCCCTGGCGGATGGCATCGCTCACGTCGCGCAGATGTCGCAGCGGCTTGACAATCACATAACGCACAATCGCATACAACGCCACCATCGCCAGGAAAACTGCGCCGATCGCAGCGACCAATAGCATGGCGCGATTGTTACTCTGAGCTTTCAAAGTATCTTTGGCGTCGATTTCCACTTTAACGACTGCCAGCAAGTCGCCTACTTCCAGGTTGGGCACGGGCACAGGAACAGCAGCCGTGCAGTGACAGATGAGACAGCCGTCCTTCGCAAAAACCGGCTCATAGTAGCGATAGACGACTCGTTCTTTGTCGAAGTGCCCTTCCCACAACTTGTTCTTCCCCTCGGATTCCACTTCTTCCAAAGCAAAGATATCTTTGTCTTTCTTCAATGTCTCTGCCAATTTACTCCATCGATCCATCAAAGAAAATTCTTCGATTTCGGTGGGATTTCCAATCCCCTCTTTATTTTTCGGCCGCAACACGACCCAGTCAAAATCACGCTTCCTTAACAGCTTGGCTAAATTGTAGTTGGTCATTTCTTCGATAGGGTCCGTTTTCTTCTTTTGAAAATCAATGACCGTATCAGAAAGAATGTCTTTGTGCGCTAAGATCATCGCAGTATCTACGATCGCCTCGCCGACATATCGATTTTGTTCGACCACTATCTGATCTGTTTGCGCACCATACCACCAAAAGCTGCCTGCTATCAGCGGAAACAAACAAGCACCAAACAGCAATCGGCACTTCCGTTCCAGATTGGTTTCGCCTAGCGTGCGTTTGAAGGTGCGATAACTCATGGGGAAGGCGAAAGGGTGAAGGCGAAAGGGTGAAAGGCTGCAATCTATTCTACGGCAGGGATCGTTGGGAATCCAAGGGGAATGAGGAACGAGGACTTAGGATTGAGGATCGAGAGGATTTTTTCCCTCGTTCCCCGTTCCTCTCCTACATCATATCCCAAGGATCGACGTCAACCGTCACCACTACCTCCTTGATCGGTTTGAATTTCGTGGTCGCTTGCTTGACGATTTCGTGTAGGACCTCGATCGCTGGTGCCTGCAACTGAATTTGGAAACGATAGCTGCCCCGCAATCGAGGAATCGCCGCGGGCGCTGGTCCTACGATTCTAGCCCCGTCGCCTGGGACGGTTCCCGCCTGTAAGCGTTGCTCCAGGGTTTCGGCTACGCCACGAGTTGTCTCTTCCAGCGGTCCCCGCACAACAATCCGCACCATTGCTCCGAATGGCGGATACTGAAGCTCCTGCCGAAGCTGCATCTCATGCGCCGCGTAAGCCGGAAAGTCGTGCCGCACCGCTGCGCGGATCGCCGCATGATCGGGACTTAATGTCTGCACCAGCACACGTCCGCCTTTCTTGCCACGACCGGTCCGTCCTGCAACTTGAGCAACAAGCTGAAACGTCCGCTCGCCCGCGCGAAAGTCGGGCAAGTGCAGTGCCGTGTCGGCGTTGATCACGCCGACCAGCGTCACGTTCGGGAAATCCAACCCTTTGGCGATCATCTGCGTGCCGAGCAGGATGTGAATCTCGCCGGCACGAAACTTCGACAACACCCGCTCGTGGCTGCCGTGCGTCTTCATGCTGTCGGTATCCATCCGCGCACAGACGTGATCGCGGAACCGTGCTCGCACTTCGTCTTCCAGCTTTTGTGTGCCCAGCCCACCGTAACGAATCGCTTGTGATTTGCAATCGGGACATTGCAACGGTGGTGGCTCTTGATGATCGCAGTAGTGGCAAAGCGTCGTGTTTTTTTGGCGATGGAACGTTAGCGATAGCTCACAATGCTTACAGTTCAGCACATAACCGCACGCCGGGCACTGAATATGCGTCGAAAACCCGCGTCGATTCAATAGTAAAATCACCTGACCACCTCCGCGCAGCGCTACCGTCATCGCCTGTTGCAATGGCCGGCTAATTCCGCCCCGGCTACCGCGTGCTTGGCCAGGATCGCGCAAGTCGACAGTCAACACATCGGGCATCGGCAGACCCATCACTCGTCGCGGCATCGAAATCTTCTGAAACACTCCACGCTCCGCCTGATGCCAAGCCTCCATCGAAGGCGTGGCGCTGCCCAGTACCAGTGGAATATTCTCGGCTTGCGCGCGTTGCCATGCCACATCGCGGGCATGATACCTGGGCACAGAATCTTGCTTGAACGTTGATTCATGTTCTTCGTCAATGACGATCAGTCCCAAGTGGGGAGTCGGCGCAAAGATTGCACTGCGCGCTCCGACAACCACTTGCACTTCGCCGCGAGCGATCCGCTGCCACTCGGCGTGACGCTCGACATCCCGCTGGTGGCTGTGCAGGACGGCTACCTGGTCGAATCTCGCTCGAAACCGCCGCACCGTCTGCGGCGTCAGGCTAATTTCGGGCACCAGCACGATCGCCTGCCGCCCGTAGCTCACCACGCGCTCGATCGCCTGCAAATAAACCTCCGTCTTACCGCTACCCGTCACGCCGTGCAGCACCAGCCCGCGCGGCTCGGCAGCTTCCAAGGCTTCGTCGATGGTGTTGAGCGCAGCCTGTTGATCCTCGTTGAGTTTGAGCGGCAACTCTCGTTCGTATGTTTCTTCGTCGGTGTTGCGAGTTGCCACCCGTTTCGTGCGTGCTTCGAGCAAGCCCTTTTTCAACAGTTGACGAATCGGCCCAGCCGTGCAGCCTGCAGCGTCGGCCAATTGAGCAATCGTCAACGGCCGACCGT
>JAJDEE010000249.1 GCA_029259975.1 Planctomycetota bacterium | reverse complement strand
GGGATGTCTACGTCACCGCGCACTACTAGTGTTTTTTTCTCGCGTTGACGTGGCCGACCCCGCTACAGCAAATTCAAAAACGCTAGCCTGCGGCTTGCGCCGGGGTAAATTACCTATGGCCGCCCGCCCAATAAACGCAATAGGGAGGTTGGGGTAATACGATTGGCGATTTTTAGCGTTGATCAGCGGTTTTCATTATCGAGTAACGGGTAGCCCAGGTTGCCGAAGGCTACCTGGGTCGCCGCAGGTGACAAGAGGCTTTTGTGGTTGTTTGGTGCTACGAATGAGCTACACCCTCTTGCGACCTATCGTCACACTGGTAGGCTTCGCCAACCTGTGCCACCCGTCACCCGCGAAAACAGAAACGTCATTGGGTGCCACTGACTGGCTTGTCCAGCAGTGGAAACCGGGTACCCACTTCGCACTGCTAGGCAAGCTAACAGTGGCACCCGGGAACTGTATTGAACCAGTCCCCGTTTCCGTACTTTCGGATATCCATGCATAATGTGGTGAACTACAAGTCTTGTTTTTCCGTGTTTGCAGTTCCTGTTCTGCCTATATTAGACCTGTCCCGAATGGCATTACGGCGAAGGGAGTTGAGATTTGATTGTTTTGAATTAAATTTAGACCAGTCCCGTTTTAGGGCCCCCGTTTTAGGGCCCCGCTTTTGGCATAGTGCGATAAACTCAAACAATAAACACTGCCTTTAGTCCAATTCGTTGTCCACAATTAGCCATCAAGCATTGCTCAATGCTACGCTGAACCAGTACAATTCAGATGCAACGAAATTATTCAATTCCTATTGGAGTTCGGATCATTTAAAAGGAATGCTGGAGATACTCACGTTACTTGACTTGCAGTTTTCGTAAAGGCGTCATAGCCGATTGGAAATAGGGCGTAGCGATGAGTACTGCTCTTGACGAAACGTAACTTCCATGAATTTCCCCGTACCCGAGCATTCTCGAAGGCAGGTTAACAAAGCTGGCGTATTCTTTATTACCGAGGGCACTGAAAAAGATATGGACAGACTTGTAGAGACGTGGAGAGTAATTAATAACTGGCGATCTAGTCACGGTTATCCAATAAACACATTTCGGGCTACGTTGACCTCTCGTTTAAAACGCATTGACAAAAACGCCATCATTGCCCAACGTCTGAAGCGGGTCCAATCGATTTTTCAGAAACTCATCCGTGAGAAAAATATGCGGCTGGCTCGTATGCAAGACATAGGAGGATTGCGCGCGGTCGTTGAAGACCTAACAAAACTGCAGTTACTTCGTGATAACTACGTTGATTGCAAGAACGTTAATTTTAAACACAAATTGGTGACTGAACGCGACTACATCGCGTGCCCTAAAACATCAGGTTACAGGGGGATTCACCTTGTTTATCGTTATCTGAATACACTGAACCCTGCATACGATGGACTGCTGGTTGAATTGCAAATTCGCACTCGACTTCAGCATATATGGGCAACAGCTGTCGAGACGATGGGAACGTTCTTGAATCACGGATTAAAGGCAAGCGAAGGGCCTCAGGACTGGTTGAAATTCTTTTCATTATCGGGAGCCGCATTCGCCCACCTAGAAAAGTCTCCCATCGTCCCTGGTTATGAAAATTTAACTGCTAAAGAGACTTACGTCAAACTGACTAAGCAAGCTACAGCACTCGAAGTGGCCACTAAACTTCACGGATATTCTGTAGCGACGCAAGCGGTTTCTAATTATGGAACCGGTTTCTATCACCTAGTGATCTTAGACCCTGTTGAGAGAACGGTATCAATTGAATCATTCAGTAAAGATAAGCTGGCCGAGGCAAATGATAGATACGTTGATATAGAACAGAAAATCCTTAATGGTAGCGGGCTTCAGGTTGTGCTGGTCTCAGCAGGTCGCGTCGATCAACTTCGCAATGCGTATCCAAATTACTTTCTCGACACACGTGAGTTTGTAAAAAAAATAGAACAGATAAGTCAAAAAGTCTGAAACGGGCTTAAAAGAATCTAAGATTTATTTTGCTCGTCGCCTCCTTTCTTGGCCTAGCTGCCTAAGCTTTGCGAGCTTCTTTCCTCTTCTACTCGTAGGGTCGGGTTCCCGTAGTGGTGCGGGAAACAAAGGTGTCAAGTACCGTTTCTGCCAAGAAGCTACCTAAATAGCCAAGGCGGTACTTGGCACCTTTATTACCCCAGCAGGTCAGGATCCGGCTGGAGTACCTGATCTCTTGTGCTCATCTCAGGTCGTTCCTGTTGGCACGTAGGCACAATCTGGCTCCGACTCCATGGGGTCTCCAGTCACTGCATAGGCCCGACTTCTGCTGCCGCCGCAGATCTGGCGGTACTCGCAGATGCCGCATTTTCCCTTGAAACGGTCGGAATCGCGCAGGTCGCGGAAAGTCGGATGATTCTGATAGACGTCGACCACGGAATCTTGTGGAAATCGTCCGCATTTCAGCGGTAGAAAACCAGCGGGATAAAGCTCGCCCGTGTGGCTCATAAACATGACGCCTTTACCATCTCCGGCGCCTAATGGCGCCCGATGCCCAACGGAAGGACGAGTTGGCCCCTTGGGATTCAACTGGGGATTGCCCTGCTGCTGTAGCACATAGCGGCGGTAATGCGGAGCTTCGGTGGTCTTCACCGCATAAGGCTGACTTTGCGCATGTTTCCACAGACGTTCGAAAGCGACTTCATACTCGTCTGCTGTAATGCGTTGTTCGCCAACACCACGTCCGATCGGAACCAAGAAGAAAACCGACCACATCGCAATGCCACGCGTTGCCAGCAGTTCAGCCATCTCATCGATTTGGTCGAAGTTACGGCGGGTGATCGTTGTGTTCACCTGCACTCCCAACTCCAGCTCGAGCGCGTTGTCGAGCATCCGGAGCGTGCGGTCATAGCTGCCTTGCCAACCACGAAAAGCGTCATGGCTTTTCGCATCGGGGCCGTCCAGACTAATTCCCAATCGGGAGACACCCGCTTCACGCGCAGAGTAAAGTGCCTTGCGAGTAGCCAAGGCCGTTGCCGAGGGCGTCAAAGCAACCTGCAATCCTGTTGACGTGGCATGGCGGATAAGTTCGAAGAGGTCTGGCCGCTTCAGTGGGTCTCCGCCGGTCATCACGAGCACTGGCGGACGACGAAAAGTAGACAGCTGGTCGATCAGTGTCTTGGACTGGTGCGTCGTAAGTTCTGAAGGATGCGCGGTTGGTTGGGCCGAGGCTCGACAGTGCTTACAAACGAGATCGCAGGCCTGAGTCACCTCATAGTAAAACATGAGAGGACTGTGGGCGAAATCAGCGTACTTGTAGTCGTGTACATTCATCGTTGTCGACCGTGGTGTGAGGTTCATTGGGTAAGTGCCGGTGAAGTCAATGCGTCAAGTGTTGTCAGGACGCGTTTGGCGGCTTGTTCACCGCCTTGGATGCAGTTTGGGATACCGATGCCATGATAGGCGTTGCCCGCCAATTCCAGGCCGGGCAGTTGCGATGCTCGCGATTCGATTTCTCGAACGTTGTCGCAGTGTCCCAACAAATATTGCGGCATCGCTGCGGCGTGCCGCACGATGTGTTGGAGAGTAGGTTGACCCTGAATACCCAATAGCGCATCCAACTCCTCGGTCGCTAGTGCAACCAACTCCTGGTCGGATAATTGACTTGGATTCGGCACTGCCGGGCCTCCTACAAACGCCCTGATGAGTACAAACCCGGCCGGCGCACGGCCTGGATACTTGATGCTCGAAAAACTTCCCGAGAGGATTCTGCGACCCTCGGCGATCGGAACAACAAAGCCGAACCCGTCGAGGGCATGTGCGATTTGGCTGCGTTCGTATCCGAGCGAGACGATTGCCGAGGAGGAATACGGAATGTTCGATAGCCGCGTGCTCAGCCCGTGATCGACCGTCGCCAGGATTTTCGCCGCGCGGTGGGCGGGTGTTGCGACAATGACGGCATCGACATCGATGGATTCGCGCCGATCACCTCCCAGTGATAAGGACCAACGACCCTCGGGATTCCTGGTGAGATCTTCGACGGGTGAATTGCATTGGACGGCTCCATTTGGCAGCCTGGAAGCAATCGCTTCGACCAACGAAGACATGCCGTCGCGAGGTGCTACGAACAGGCTATACGGAGCACCGCTTCCGCTGGCTTGCCGCTGCTTCTGACTTGCCCGCCCCCGCAAAGCACCGCGAATCAAACTGCCGTGTTCACGTTCCATCTCAATAAATCGTGGCAACGTTGCTTGGAGACTTAACTGATCGGGATTCGACGCATAAATTCCACCGACAAGCGGTTGGATGAGTCGCTCGTAAACTTCGCGACCGAAACGACGAATGGCGAACGCGGCCAAGCTTTCGTCGGCTGCGTCGGTTTGGGTGGGAACAAAATACTCCCATGCCAATCGTAGTTTCCCCAAGGGACTCAACAGGGGCGTGGTCATCATGGGCCAAACCTTACTCGGCGCCATGACGATAAATCCATCCGGTATTCTGTGGAGTTTGCCTTTCCGAACGACCATTGCTTGTCGCAGACCTGTGTTGGTTCGGGTTAATTGGTCGTCGAAGCCGATTCGGCGGCATAAGTCGGTCGCCTCGGGCGTCACGGTGATAAAATTGTCGGCACCGCATTCCAACAGAAAGCTGTCCTGCCGCACCGATTCCAGCACTCCTCCGAGACGATGGCCAGCCTCGAGAAGTTGGATGTCGACTGTGGGGGCAAGTTCGACGAGTCGGTGAGCCGCAGCCAAGCCGGTGATGCCACCACCGATGATGGCAACGCGAGGTCGAAGGCCCGATGGAACACGCACGTCGATTACGTCCTCCGAAGTGTTATTGAGACCGATGGGTACTATCTCCTTGAATTTTCCTAGGCGAGTTGGCTCGTCGTGATGCCTCCTAACGAGCAAAAATCGTGCCGCATGTTTACGCGTGTCTGAAGGGTACGATTCTCACCCTCAAGACCCCCTGCAAATCGCGCCCCACCATAGAAATTTACCGCTTGAAGGGGCGAAACTGCACTATAGTGCGTCAGTTCCGCACAGTCTATGGGGCGGAGCTGTGTTCTCGACCCGAAGGACTCAAATCAGTCCTTTCGTTTGTGGCTCTGTCGTGAGTGAGGTGTAAGGCGAGCGGCAGATAGGTATTTACCTGCCCCAGCCGACATCCATTTTTGCCACAAACGAAGTGAACCACAACGACACGACGGACACAACGTAAAATCTACGTTGTGTCCGTCGTGTCGTTGTGGTTAATTTTTAAGCAATTCTTTCGCCATCAGGGTAATTCTCAACTGCCGCTCGCCTAACAACACGCTCGAAGGGTACCCACCGTTTACTGATCGCAAATCAAACGCAGCGTCAGACTACTCGTTCCCTTCTGTTTTAACATCGGGGATATTAGTAAACGCCACACGCATCGGTGCTGCGTCGCGTGTCTCGTGCATTGAGGCAAAGTAGAGTGTGTTGGAGCCGAATCTCTCGTTGGCGGCATCCATCGCCTGTGCGGCAGCCAGTGCGCGGCGTTCTTCGACAAATAGCGAAGGCGTTGTGCTGACTCCAGGCGTGAGATCAAATAGCGTGACCGACACTTGAAATGGGCGCGGGCTTAAGGTCAAAGGACGCTGTTCCCATGCTCGCTCGAAGGCTTTCAGCAGCGAGGGCGTATCTTGGCAACGGCCCAGGTAGACAGTTTCTTTCCACTTCGGCCAATCGTTGGTGTAACGCAGCGCAACCATCATTCGCGCCGCCCAATAATCGATCCGCCGCAGTCGCATGGCCGCCTTGTGCAGTAGTCGGACCAACACGCTGCGGGCACCTTCGTCGGTTCGCAACTTGGGCGGCAGGACGTGCGAATGCCCAACGGTGCGTCGCGTTGTTGCCTTGTCTGGCACTTCGTCTCCGCGTAGGCGATACCACCACTGCTCGCCCAAAACACTTTGCCAAGTGTCAATCATTTGTTTGCGGGACAGTCCGCACAGCTGCCGTGTCGTGCGAATGCCTTTGCTCTCGAGTCGTCGCCGCATGTTGCGGGCGATGCCCGGAAAGTCGGTTAGCTCTAGCGGATAAAGCCGACGCGGTAATTCCTCGCGTGTGATCACCGACAGCCCATCGGGCTTTTGCATGTTGCTTGCCACCTTGGCCAAGAAACGATTGGTCGCCAGACCGACCGAACAACGCAAAGACTTACCGATCTGATCGTAGATGGCCTGCTTGACTTCTCGCGCCAACTCTACTGCGCGGCCTACCTCGCGGTGCTGAGGCGAAAGTTGGCAGACCATCTCGTCGATCGAACAGACCTTTGTCACCGGCAGCACGGTTTCGACGGCGGCAACAATTTGGTGATGAATTTGCACGTAGTTCTCGTGCCGCCCTGCCACCAGCCGCAATCCAGGGCAGCGGCGCCGTGCCTCGCCGACGTTGGTGCCCGTCTTGATGCCGTAGGGCCGCGCCTCGTAGCTGACAGCAATGCAACAAGTCCGATCGGTCATCGTCGGTACGACCGCCACCGGCTTTCCTCGCAGCGCAGGCTGCATATGCTGCTCCGCCGACGCGAAGTAGGAGTTCATGTCCAGAAATAGCCAGTCAACATATAGCATACGGATGTACACTATACCTCGTCGAGCTAGGCTTGGCAAATTTAGGTTCATCCGGATTTAGCGTAGATTTTCGTAAGTCGCTACAGCTGGTGGGTTTCCAATGCCCCCGTTTCAATGAGGAAAGCTGGGTGGCCCTGCTGTTGTTGAGCTTGAGCCGAGATCCGTTCGCCCGTTAATGCCTGATTCTTAGGCGAGCGGCAGTTGAGAATTTACCTGATGGCGAAAGAATTGCTTAAAAACTAACCACGACGACACAACGGGCACAACGTAGATTTTACGTAGCCGTTCACGGCCCTAGCTTGAACAGAGTCTCACGCAAAGGCGCGAAGGCGCTAAGCAAGGAAGAAAGGAAAAGAAATCACGCAAAGACACAAAGCCAGCAGGGGAGAATAGATAATGGTTACTGGACTACGTTTCGTTGTTTTGGGTGGATTTCTCCCTTTGCGCCTTCGCGTC